>NZ_LNHZ01000081.1:0-201 GCF_001463265.1 Citrobacter sp. 50677481 | reverse complement strand
GGCGTTAAGGTCGCCAGGCAAATTCTTTGTGCTCTTAAAACGAATCTTTTGTGCTGATACTGCGTTGGCTGCGCCTGCGAACGTCAGTCACATACTTTTGTATGCTCCTTCCGTCGCTTCACTTGCCGCCTTGTCTCAGCGCAAAATCCTTCGGACTCTGAATCAATGCTGAAAATCTTCTCAATTCCGCCAAAACATCTT
>NZ_LNHZ01000080.1:0-251 GCF_001463265.1 Citrobacter sp. 50677481 | reverse complement strand
GGAGAGTCGGCCTGGATGGACATGATGAAATGGGAAAAATGCGAGTTTATCGCCCCGCAGCACGAACTTAAAACCTATCCATCCTGGGTGGGCGTTGACCTTTCAAACAAAATTGATATCTGTGCAGCCGCTAAAGTCTGGCGCGCGCCAAGTGGCCACGTTCATGCGGATTTTAAGTTCTGGCTTCCGGAGGGACGCCTTGAGAAGTGTTCACGCCAGATGGCAGAGCTCTATCGTAAGTGGGCCGGGAT
>NZ_LNHZ01000079.1:0-133710 GCF_001463265.1 Citrobacter sp. 50677481 | reverse complement strand
GTTGCAAAAACGGGAGTGACCATAGATTCCGTTTTCTGAGACGACCCCTTGTAGGATTGGCTGTATCTGGGGACACTATAACCGTCAAAGAAGCCGGTTTGGTGTTGGTCATTGGGGTTATCCTGTGGATCTATGGTATAATCTTAACCAAGGTCAGCAATTCCTAAGGGGGTCAAATGGACGCTTTCACATTAGGCATGTTGGGGTTGCTCATTTTTTTCACTGTCGTCACTGGCGGCAGTCTGTATCTCTACCATGAGAAACAGAAGGAAAAAAAGCATCACAACGCCTAAAGAGTAACTGCGACAATGAACGTAAAGGCCAGCAATAGCTGGCCTTTTTTTATACTTGCAGTTTGAGGTGTTACATGTCACGATAAGGTAAGTGTGACATGTAACGGAAAAGGTGATTTTTTGAAAGTATCCAATGAAGATGCTCAGGCTACGGCGATCTATCTCCTCAGAGCTGCTTCGCGCCCAGCTTTCTGGCGTGACGTCCCATTCGATAAGAAACTTGAAGCCGTGGACAGCCTGAACAGCATAGGGCGATCACCATCAGAACTCACTGAATGGATTAATAAATACCTGACAGCAGAGCAAATCAATAAACTCGGGACATCAATTAGGCAACGTCGCAGAAGGGGATATGGTGTTGGTAAAAGCATAACTATAAGCGATAAAGCCCACAGGATTTTGAAGCGGTTGTCAGAAGTCGATGGTTGCAGTTTGTCAGAAGTGATCGAGAAACGCCTAGCCCGAGCTTATAAAAATACATGGGACCATAAATAGAGTGACACTAGGGGTTGCATTTTTAAAACCCGTGATAGCATCTAAATGAACCCAAACGAATAGGGGGGCTGGCGGCGATGCCGACCATTATCCCGACAATGGAGAAATAGACCATGATGACATTGACTACCGTCTCGAAGAAAACTTCAAATAATTCAGCCCTTGTATTCTGGCGCGTTGGTACAAAACGGAAAGGCATCCTTGATGTCCATATTGATTTTGACCACGAAGAAGCGGATCTTTTGGCTGAGCTCGTAGCCATTCGCTATCTGGCGCTGGACAAACAGGTTTTTTGCAGAGAGCCAGGTGCTGGTGCTGGTTACAAGCTGGTGGTATCCAAAGGTGCAATCAAGAAGCTGGCGCTGGGCAAATCCACCAAGGCTTTTGCTTTCAAGTTTGCGGCTTGCCTCACTGGGCGTTTAAAGGGCGCTACTATTGAAGTCTCGCAGAGCATGGAGTTTATGGATGAGCCGGGAGAGGGCAACATTGAGCTCCTCGATGTGGACAAGCAAGCCTATACCCAGACCCATGACGAAATATCTACACCTGCCATTGGCCCCGTCCTGGTTACTCAACATGCCATCGATCAGTATCAGGCCCGGATAACCTCTGGAGACCCTAAAAAACCGTGGGCCTCACTTGTTGGCCGCCTCCAGCATCCAGAGTTACAGGTTCAGCCCTTTGACGAGAAAGTGGCTCGCCATAAAGCCAGAAAGTATGGCCGCGTAGATAACGTGGAAGTCTGGGGCCATAGAGATTCCAAGTTCAAGTACCTGATGGTGATCAACGACGACAACCAAAAACGTGTTCTTGTCACAGTGTTTGAGCGAAATGAGTAACCTGCTTCTCATTTGTTCTGAATACACAACCTCTCCAAATCACGTATTCATACCCTAAAAGGGCAATAACGCAGTCGTTGATAACGACTCTCCCACCTGAAAATAGCTCCAGCATAAAAACTGGAGCTGTAAATGAGATCGAGACCTTCCCTTTTACTGATGCGAAACCTGCGGTCATTGGCCGTTGTGGTGCTCGCAACTTTGCCATGCGTTGCTTTTGCACAATGGCGGGTTGTAGCCGTGAGCACCGAAGTAGACAAAATGCGCTTCAACACCATCATAGACGCGCATTCCTTCATGAAGAATTATCGCTCTGGTGAGGAGCAAGGGAAGGGAACGCCAGTTGGGGATGCGCTTTATCCGGTTGCCAGTTATGGTGATGGCCGTTATGTCTCCAGGATCTGTTTTAAGTATCTAGGTGCTACTGGCGATTATGACCCCACTACCTGCACTGGCGACCCAGCTACGGTCTACTGGCGCTCAACCTATGTTCTGCCGGGTGAGATGGATAAAACACCGTTCCTGGACAGGGATCTCGGCTTACCAACAACGACCATGTGTGTAGGGAACCCTATCCATCTTGGCACCGGCAACAAGTTCCAGGCTGAACTGGATTATCAAAGCGGAGGCTCCGACCCTTTCACATTCACCAGATACTACAATAGCCACCTTCCTGATGAAGAGCTCGGCGGCTGGCGGCATACCTACTCGCGGAGCGTCGAGGTCAACGCCTCGAAGTACGGTGAGAACATGGTTGTCCTGCACCGGCCAGAAGGGCAACAACTCGCGTTCTACAACTCGTCCTCTGTCTGGGTGCCAACATGGAAAACCGATGATACCTTGACGAAGGATGCTACCGGCTGGCGCTACACTCAATCTGACGGGGTAGTCGAGGCCTATGATGAAACCGGACGACTGACCGGCATCGAGAAGCCCAACGGCAATCACATCACCCTGAGCTATCTGAACGGAGAGCTATCCTCGATCACTGACGGCTTTGGCCGCACCATCCAGTTCCAGTATCAAGATGGCCGCATGGTCAGTGTCACCGATCCTGCTGGTGGCAGTATTCAGTACCAGTACAACAGCGCTGGCAAGCTGGCGGAAGTGATCTACCAGGACAATACGAGCCGCAGCTATCTCTACGATGACCCGAATGCACCGGGTTTGCTCTCTGGGCTGGTGGACGAGAACGGCAACCGTTTCGCCACATGGGGATATGATACTCAGGGGAGAGCGGTTCTAAGCGAACACGCCGGGGGCGCAGAGAAAACTCAGGTAAGCTACAACGCTGACGGAAGCGTCTCTGTCACCAATGCCCTCGGCCACGTTCAGCGATACACCTACAGTCGCCACAATGGGATGCTCAAGCCTGATGTGGTTGAGGGTGCGCCGTGTACCGGCTTTGTGGGCGGCAAGGAAACCTACGTCTACGACAGCAAAGGCCTCGTCTCCAGCATTACTGACCGCGCTGGGCAGAAGCGCACGTTCACCCATAACGACCGGGGATTGGAAACCACCCAGATAGACCAGGACGGGGGTAAGGTTACGACCGACTGGCTTCCTTCCAAGTCGCTCCCGGCAAAAATCACAGAACCAACCAGGATCACTGAGCTCACCTACGACACTCATCTCCGGGTGATAAGCCGCAAGGTCACTGATCGCAGCTCGGGCGCTTCCCGGACATGGACCTACACCTATGCCCCTGTTGGTACAGGAAAGCCGAGCCTGTTGGCCTCGGTTGATGGTCCGCGCACCGACGTCAGCGATGTTACGACATTTGACTACGATGACCAGGGCAACCTGATCCGGACAACGAACGCGCTGGGGCAGGTGACGCAGTTTGGTGACTACGACGCGAACGGTCGCGCCGGGACCATTCAGGGTGTCAATGGTGTAACCCAAACCCTCACCTATGACGCCAGAGGAAGACTTGTCAGCTCCACTGGGCCAGAAGGAACCACGGTCTACAACTATGATGCTGTGGGCCTCCTGAGTTCGCTGACCAAGCCAAATGGTGCAACCGTCAGCTATGAGTACGACGCTGCACATCGGCTGGTGGCGGAAACAGATGCACAGGGCAACCGGCGCGAGCTTGAGCTCAATGACCTCGGGAACCCAGTAGAAGAGCGACTGCTCGATGCGCTGGGCCAGACCCGTTGGATAGAGCGCCGGATCTTCAACGAAATCGGCTGGCTCTCCAGTGTCTCCGACGCCTATAGCAATCAGTCATCGTTTTCCTACGATGTGGTGGCAAACCTGATACAGGAGACCAGTCCCTCTGGTAACACACACTCCTACAAGTACGACGGCTTCCATCACCGGACACAAACGACCGATCCCCTCGGGAAGGTCACGCAGGTGCTCTACAAGGATACCGGCGATGTTTACCGTGTCTCCGACCCTCGTTCGCGCCTGACCTACTACAGCTACAACGGCTTTGGCGAAGTGACCCAGGTCCGGAGCCCGGACACCGGCACCACCGACATTACCTATGACGAAGCCGGTAACGTGGCAACGCGCAAAACGGCCAAGGGGCAAACCACAAGCTACAGCTATGACGCGCTGAACCGGATCATCGAAACCTCCAGCGATGTCGCTGGCGAATCGCCAATTCTGTACGGGTACGACGAAGCAACCTCACCATACGGCATAGGCCGCTTGACCTCAGTCGATGATGGCAACGGTGTCCGGAGATTTGGCTACACCCCCGAAGGATGGCTGGCTTACGAAACCTGGGAAACCCACGGGCAGAGCCTGACTACCCAGTACCAATACGATGGTGCAGGCCTCGTCACGAAGATCACGTATCCCAGTGGCCGTGAGGTCTCCTACACCCGTGACTCAGCCGGTGACGTCATCGAGGTGACAACGACACAAGCAGGCACCACAACAAACCTGGCAAGCCAGATTGAGCGAGCGCCCTTTGGCCCCGTCACCAGTATGGTCAGAGGGAACGGCATTTCAGAAAGCCGCACTCTGGATCTCGATTACCGTGTCACCGGCATCGACGCTGCTAGGGTGCATTCGCTGGTCTATCGGTACACGCCAGACTCGTTGATTTCAGCCATAGACGACAATCTCAGCTCATCAGTCAATCAGTCACTCGGTTATGACGCGGTTGGCCGCATCACCTCTGCTGAGGGGATCTATGGCGTTTTGGGCTATGGCTATGACGCCACCGGCAACAGGACCTCGATCACGACCGATGGCCTGAGCCAAAGCTACACCATCAACTACATGAACAACTGGTTGGTGAAGGCCGGGCAAACCTCCAGAAGCTATGACGCCAATGGCAACCTGACGAAGCAGGGGGCGGATACCTTCACCTATGACAGCCAGAACCGGCTGGTGGCCGCAACGGTCGCGGGAGTGACTGTAAGCTACACATACAACCATCTGGATCAGCGTGTAACCAAGACCCTAAACGGGCATACCCGGCTGCTGGTTTACGACCTGGCAGGAAACCTCATCGAGGAGCTGGACGCGGCCACTGGAGACGTGCTGGCGGAGTACATCTGGCTCGATGGGACACCCTTGGGCTTTGTTCAGTCAGGACAGACCTACCAAGTCCACGTCGATCACCTGGGCACCCCGAAGGCACTGACCGACGTCAGCGGCCAAGTCGTTTGGAAGGCGAGCTACAGCCCGTTCGGTAAGGCCAGCATCATCATCCAGGGGCCAACCTTCAACCTGCGATTCCCAGGACAGTATTACGACGCGGAGACCGGGTTCCACTACAACTGGCGGCGTTACTACGACCCAGCGACCGGGCGGTACATTACCAGCGACCCTCTTGGCCTGATCGATGGAGTAAACACCTACGGGTATGTGCATGGAAACCCTATGTCCAATACCGACCCGACGGGTGAATTTGCGTTTGTTGGTGCAGGTATTGGAGCTGGGTTGGAGCTACTTAGCCAACTAATCGAAAATAATGGGAGTTGGAAATGTGTTAGTTGGTCAAAAGTTGGAATCGCCGGAGCGATTGGGGCTATAGGTGGCGGCTGGGCGTCAGGAGTTTTCAGACATGCCAGCTCCGGTAAATCGTGGTTCAAATTAAGCCAAAAATGGAGCAATGTCTCACCCAGAGTAAGGAAAGTTCAAGGGGTTCCACGAGGTAATGAGCTTCACCATTGGGCTATTCAGAGAAATGGCAAGTTTGGCAAATATGTTCCTGACTCAATAAAAAACCATCCTTGGAACTTGAAGTCCATTCCAAGAGATATTCACCAAAACATTCACGGCAATGGACCTACCCCATATAGCGCATTTGGTCGTTGGTGGCACGGGACGCCTGAATGGGCAAAAGTAGCTCAAGCCTCTCCTGTTAGTGGTGGTTTAGCTGATTCAATAAATGATGAGGGATGCGGTTGTGCAAATTGAATTTCCAGCGCTGCTTGTGAGCAGCAAGAAAAGGTCGCTCTTCGTAGTGGCATCAGAATCCGAGTTCGGGAAATGTACTATTCAGTCTTTGAGGAACGGTTATTTTGAGCTGATGGACATTTATGATTCGGAAGGTCGTCACTACAAAATAGACGAGGTTGCGAGCTACAAGCCGCTAAGTCCATTCTGGTACTGGCCTGTAGAAATTGTGATGTATGGTTCTCGACTGTTTAAGGCTAATTTCAATGCTGTTCTTATCTCTAATCTGGATTGCAAGGAGTTAAAATCTGAACTTTGTGATTTGGCTAAAAAGTACAGAAGTAATTTGGATTCCGGCGTCGGAATTGAAAAGATTATGGAGGAAATGGAGTCTGCCAGAACAATTAAAGAATTGATAAAGGTTTTTGGCTAGTTATTCATTGAATACGCTGGTGTTAGTCTAGCTAACCGACGCCAGCGGCCAAGTGTTTGGAAGGCGAGCCATCATAGAGTCAGTAGAGAGAGATACTTTTGGAAATCAATAGTATTATGATTGGTACAAATGAGTTGTAGCTCCATATTTTAAAGGGGGATTTCAGAGAAATGAAGAATAAGAAGGTAATAACTTTGATAATGGCCGCAGCCGCATCATGCTCGTCAGTCTACGCCGCGACATTACCGACCAGTGAGGTAGACGCATACATACTTGCGATGAACACCATGTCACCTATCACTGCAAAGTACACCATCCAGTACAAGCAAGCGGTTGAGCAGAAATGCAATACAGCCCTGAGCGTTGAGCAGCTCAACTCAAAGGCATTCACCAATGTTGTCCAGGCAATGGTGAGTAGTGAGACCGTCGATAGAATGGGGCTTGATGCTGCTGGTGGATCACTCCAGGATACCCTGTCTGTGATCGGCAAGAACGTCACATGCAGTGACCTGAACGCGCCATTTAAAGCACTCTTGGATGATAAGGACTTCACCAGAAAGCATCAGCACCTATCGAAGGTGCTGCATACTTGGAATGAAGTTGTTTCTCAAAGCAAACCCTGAGTAACAAAAAGGAGCCTAACTGGCTCCTTTTTTAATGGGGATGATGTTACGTTCGTGGACGTTATTTTCACTCGGGATATGTAACGTTGAAAAAGGCGTACCGACAAGAGAGTGGTCACATAGCTCTCCATAATAGATGAGCGACAAAATCTCTTGCTCGTTGATTTTTCCCACCTTAAAAAGGTAATTGATTATTGCTGTATCCAGTAGGTCGTGACACCCATTAAGCAGATCCACGATATTGGCCGCAGCTTCATTTTCCTCTCCGTCATCTCGACCGGCTAATACTGATTCAACCCAAGCCTCAAGGCTCGGATGTCCCTCAGCGAGCTCTATTTGACGGCACTCGTTCTCGATCAACCCTGTGATTGCTTCGTTGAGCGTTCCGCCATAAGTCGGCATGTTGAGAACAACTCCAAATCCGGGGATTTCTTTTTGGATTGGCTTCGCATCCTTGGGAGCTGATTTCAGCCACAGGAAAAACCAGATCCCAGAGCTTATGTCTTCCGGCTTGACCTGGTTGGCCGCAAGGAATTTGGAAACCTCGTTACAGATGATGCCATCTGGCGCTGCCATCTCGTAAATACCCGCCATCAGATCTTCAAGGCTCTTATACATATTATCTCTCGCACCTGTACATGATGTTTTCACTATCGTTGTTAAGCGTTTTTTCAGCAAGTATGTTCCAGCGAGACATCTTATACCATTCCATCTAAATCTGTAAAATTACCGTATTACCGTATTACCGTATTACCGTAATTATGATAATTACGGTAAATAAATTTAAGTTCTTCTTGCTGTTGTTCTACTTATTAAAATGTACCTTTGAAAAAGTAGAGTTTTTGGAATAGGATAGGTGGTGCTGAATGCCCACTTTTTACAAGGAGCGCGACCAGTGATTTTTGATGTAAGAGCGACCTTTGAAGTGGCACTCCAGACGGACACCCACCTGGTACTTATCGATCTGGATCAGGGAGCATCAGTTACGAACGATGCTGATGCAGTGATCGCCTGGTTGGCCGCAAACCTCGAAGGTGGAATTGGAAAACGTAAGGTGTACTACCGGGACACCGATGGACGCTTTGATGAGCTCAAGGTTAATGCCGGTGCTTTTGCCGGATTTGCACCTTGTAGCGAAGGCCAGCAGACCACCTTGGCTGGGATGCTCGGCCAGTAACTTTGTGTGGAGAACTCGATGTTAAACAAAAACAAATTTGAGAAAGTTTTAAAGAGAATCCTCGATAAGAACTTTGAGCGCTGCTCTATTTGCAGGAAACCATTCCCTGGACCGTGCCATACTTTTGCTGGTTTGGATTCGGACAATAAAGTTCAGAACGTAGGTTCTTGCTGTCGGACCAGTATTGTGGACTTGCGGCATGGAGGTGTGTATACGACCGCTCCTGTAGATACTCAAGAGGGGCAAAGTCAGGCGCATGAGCTACTCGCAACACATCCTTGTAAGGGGATGATGGGGCATGCTTAGCAAAAAAGTCTTTTTCATTAGTCAAGCGGAGGCCGAAAGACTGGAGCCGGTTCCCGGTGCGGCCATGATCTCCATAACTGACCCAGACAAGTCCCCTGCCGCTCTCGGACAGTGGGGGCAGTTGTACCGCGATAGCTTCTATGACGGCGGCTATTCTGAGAACACCATCCACACGATGAAGGCAGCGTTCCGGATGAATTACGCCTCTTACATTGACTCATCCCAGGCTGAAAAGCTGTCCACCTTCCTGGATGGATTGGTTGGTAGCGGTATCGATCAGATCTTCGTTCATTGCTATTACGGAGAATCCAGAAGTGGCGCGGTAGCGCTGTACCTCCAGAACAAACATGGATTCACTCCGAATAAGCCGATCACCAAGCCCAACCGAACAGTTTACGAATTGCTGTGCAATCCAACCAAGTTTGAACCACTGATGCAAAGCTACGAAACGCAACATATGGAGGAGGAACTACCTCTTCACCTCAAAATATGGGATTTTCTTCTCGTTGCGGTCGGGCTTAGGAGGTGACTTTGCACGACACAAACAATGACAAGGAAGAGCTAGTTTCACATGCGAAAGTAAATGTTCCGGCAGAACAAAGCATTCGCGGTGAACTGTTGCCGTCATCGAGCTCGCTCCGGAACATCCAGGACAACCCCGCCGTCGCCTATCTGGTGAGCCTCGGGTCAAAGCGAAGCAGGCAGACCATGAGCTCATTCCTCAACATTGTCGCCAAGATGATCGGGTTTCAGAACCTTCGTGACTGTGCATGGAGCTCAATGAGGCGGCACCACATATTGGCGGTGCTGGAAATGCTGGGGGATGCAGGGAAGGCTCCGGCAACGATCAACACCTACCTGTCAGCGCTCAAAGGGGTGGCTCTTGAAGCCTGGACGATGAAGCAAATTGATACGGATAGCTTCCAGCACATTAAGCAAGTCCGTTCAGTACGTGGATCTCGACTTCCTAAAGGGCGGGCACTTGAACGCCATGAGATTCGCAGCCTCTTTTTCACATGTGAAAGTGATTCAAGCGCCAAAGGGCTTCGGGATGCGGCCATTCTCGGGGTGCTCCTCGGGTGTGGCTTGCGCCGCTCGGAAATCGTTGCGCTGGACATGGGAAGCATGATCTACAAGGACCGCGCTCTCAAGGTTCTTGGCAAGGGCAACAAAGAGAGAATGGCGTATGTGCCTGGTGGCGCATGGAAAAGACTGGATAAGTGGGTTGAAGAGGTTCGAGGAACGCATGAAGGGCCTTTATTCCCGAGGATCAGGCGGTTTGATGATGTGACTGGAGAGCGGATGTCGGATCAGGCCATCTACCACATCTTGGAGACCAGAAGAGTTGAAGCCGGTCTGGAGATGTTTGCGCCCCATGACCTGCGACGCACCTTTGCCTCCTCGATGCTGGATAATGGTGAGGATATTGTGACCGTGAAGGACGCAATGGGCCACTCAAGCATTGCAACTACCCAGAAATATGACAGACGCGGCGATGAGCGTTTGAAGAGAGCGAGCCAACGCCTCGATATAGCGGATTAACAGCATGAATGATGAAGAACTCGAACTTGCCAGAGCCGAAGCCATGAAAGCCGATAGGTGCTTTTCAAAAGGACGGCTCAGGGACGAATTTCGGATGAAGCCTAAGCCAGGAGTAGAGCCAGTTTCGTTCTACAAAAACGGGTATGGTGGCCAATTTGGAGTGTACCGGATAGCAGATTGCCAACCAATGCGGAGAAGGGGTTGTTCACCGGCATCACAAAAGCAAATAAGGGCGCAATCCATCCTTTCGGTCAAGGCAAGAATGCGTAGCAACCTGGCAAAGGCCTCTGTCATGGCACAAAGGTGGGTCGCTCTGGAACCTCTGGTTCTCGATACCGAGACGACCGGACTTGGTGAAAGAGACCAGGTGATCGAGCTGGCTGTTACTGACATCAGAGGCGCGGTTCTCCTCTGCACCAGATTACGGCCAACCGTGGAAATAGACCCTCAGGCAATGGGTGTTCATGGCATCACCGAGACTGAGCTGTCGAATGAGCCTACGTGGACTCAAGTTGCGCCAGCTCTCGCCCGGCTTTTGTCGGGCCGTCATCTGGTGATATTTAACTCCAGTTTCGACAGTAGGATGTTGAGGCAAACAGCCAGTGCATTTGGAGACCAACTCTCTTGGTGGCAAGAGCAGAACTGTCTGTGCGCGATGAAGCTGGCGGCTGATGCCTTTGGCTCAACCAACCGGCACGGCACAATCTCACTTGCGGATGCCACCTGCGAGGCAGGTGTGAGCTGGAAAGGTCGAGCCCATTCAGCAGCGACCGACGCTATTGCCACCGCCGACTTGGTGACAGAGATAGCCAAAGTCCAACGTGACCTCGTGGTCCAGCTCCAGGAGCTTCAAAGCAAAGGTAATTTGGAATGACAGAACAATCCTACGGCGAAAGCCTCAAATTTTTCTCAGACTGGCAGAAGGACCCCGCGAAACGCACCGGCCTGAATGTGCAACACACGCTAACCAGAGGTGAATATCCTACGGTCAGCATCGAGATTGCGCCGATCAGGGCATCGGGGTCCAGCCCAGACTGGAAAAGCAAGATCACGGTGCAGCTCACTCGCGGCGAACTGACGGCGTTTTGCAGCGTTCTCTTTGGTTTGCGTAGCAAGGCTGAGGGTTCCTATCACGGCGACGCGAAGAATAAGAGCTTTGCGGTTTACAACAACGGCAAGGCCGGTGTTGCGATCATCCTTAGTGAGCGAGGAAACCAGCTCCAGAATTTCATCAATGATGACGACCGAATGGAGCTCGCAGTCTTCGCAGTTCGCCAGCTTTCCAACGCATGGAAAGTTACCCCTTCTGATGCCATCGCGCTGCTACGCCAATCAGCGTGGATGGACCGAAATTTGTCCTAATCGAGCAAATCTAGGCACCCTAAAAGTCGTCCTATAACCACAAAGTTAGACCATCATGCAAAGTGGGGTATAGAGGGTGCCAGCCCCACCCCAGCAGTCCCCCTCAGCCACATTTCTGGCTTGCCCCGCGCTTTTCTTCTTTCTCTCTTTTTCTCTCTCTTTCTCAATCTAATCTCACACACGAAGGTCAAACAGGGCACCCGCCGACGCGAAGCGGAGGCGTATTCTTGCCCCTCCCCCTCATTGCATGATGGTCTAAATCTGTCTACTATGTAACCAATGAACTGTTAGAACAAACCCACACATAGGCGGCAGCATGGCTAAAAACTTCATATCAGAACAATTCTCGGCCATGTGCCGCGACTTAACGAACCTGTCCTCTCTTATCAAACGACTACCGCCACGGTACGCAAAAGTTGCGGCCATCCCTCCTACCGGAAAAGGAATGGAGAACGAGCCCGTCAACAAGATTGTCGTAACTGAACAAACTGGGCGCGAAGCTCTTGAGCTGGCAGCGCACAGCTACAGAGATCTTCACATCAACCCAGACTATTCGCAGAAGTCTGCCAGGCGCACCGTGGGGGTACTCTGGTTCTCCCCTTCCAGGATTGGTGTAGCTGACGAAATTGCGGCGACGGTTGAACGCATCAACGCGGCCAAAGCTGGTATCGAGGAGTTCATTATCTCGACGTACCCCACCAGGCAAGAGAGGTTTGAAGCACTTCGAGCGGACTGCCCTGGTGTCATGACTCTCCACCTTTACAGACAAATTCGGTGCTATACCAATGGCGACATCGACTCTATCCGCTTCACCTGGCAACGGAAGGACTCCTTGAAGAAGCCCGTAAAAGAGGAGCTTTTGCAACGCATCAGAGAGGAGCTGGAGCGATCTGGGCCAGACTATCAACTTCCCCTGGAGCAGCTTATCCAGAAGATCGCCAGCACCCCGGAGCCTTATCTCCGGGAGCGAAGGGAAGTAAAGGTTCAACCGGTGGCAAACGTCATGGCCGCAGGGGTACTCAAAACCGTTACCGCGCCAATGCCCCTGATCGTGCTCCAGGATAAGGATGTTCAGCTCAAATTGCTTCGTAACTTTGACGCCTCAGAACAACGCAAAACTCGATCTGATAAAGCGGCATCGGAAATCCTTGGCACCTTCGGTGGAGTCACTATCGAATCCTTCCCTGGATGAATCAGCGTGACCGCGTAACAAGGCTTTTCCGCAGCCGGAAGGGCTTTGTCCCACACAAACAATTCCAATCGACAGCAGCATGATATATAATTATGATAATTACCGTATTATCGTAATTATCGTAAACATTACAAATTAAAAGGAACGTTCTCATGGCAAGAAAATTGGTTGAGTTTGACGATGTAGCGGCTGCGGCCCAAAAGCTCAAGGACGCCGGTAAACGCCCAACGGTCATCGCTATCAGAGACATCATTGGCAAGGGGAGCTTTACCACCATTTCAACGTATCTCAAACAGTGGTCAGAGGAACACTCCCTCGATGAAGAGCTGGTAGAGGTAGTCCTTCCAGAATCGGTTATGAGCGATGCTGAGCTCTTCCTACAGAAGATCTATACGGTAGCCAAAGCAAGCGCCGATGAACAGCTTGAGCGCGAGCGTGAACTGCTACGACAGAAAGAAATTGAGTACCAGGAAGATATGCAGCAAGCCGTGGACATGGCAAATGATGCCACCGAACGGGCTGAGCTACTGGAAGAACAACTTGAAGCTCTCACCAACAAAAAATCAGAGCTCGATGCGGCCCTTGGTAAGGCAGAAAACTCGCTATCCCTCAAGTCTGCGGAGCTAGAACGCTCACTGGCTGACATTGATAAGCTGGAAAAGCGGATCGTTGAGTTGGAGGGCAAGCTGGAGGCGAAAGCCGCAGATCTGACCCGAGCACAGGATCACCTGGAGCAAGCTAAAAGCGAAAATCGCTCTTTGAGCCAAAAATTGGCAACTACAGAGGGTGAGTTGGAGGAGCAAAAAGGCAAGAGTATAGAGCAGACAGAAAAGCTCCGGGCCGCTCAGGAACAAAAAACATCGTTGAAAGAGCAGCTCGAAAATGTACAGGCCAAACTGGCCCAATCACAGGACTCCCTTGCCACAGCCAAAGCTCATGGCGAATCCGCTGAACGAGAGTGCCAGCGCCTATCTGGAGAGGTAGAAAAGCTGGACGCCAAATTATCCAGCGCCGAAGCAGAAGCTCGCGCTCTTGTTCAAGACAAAGGCATGATGGCTGGTCAGTTGCAGGAAAAAGACCAGCAGGCCAAGAGCCTCGAACAAAGACTCAATGATGCACTGACCAAAATTTCTGGGTTGGAGCAAGAGCTCGCTAAAGCTGGTAAGGGAGGGAAAAAGAAAGAGGAAAACTGATGGCGCGAAAGGCTAAATATTCAGAAGAGTGGCGACACAGAGCTGCGGCTCTTCAAACCAAGATTGAGGAGGCTATGACACTAGCCACCTCATCTATTGGCGACTATCGCTGGTTACACCGTCTCCATAGTTGGGTTACGGAGGTGGCTCAAGGTAAAGCCCCAGACTGGTGGACAGATCTGGATTGTGAAGTATCCCTCCCCCGAGAAGAAAAGCGGATCAGTACGTTCCTCTCGACACAAAAGAAGCGCATCACTCTCCAGATGTGTTTGTCGTAGGGGGCCTCATGAAACAACTTCCTCCTGACACACCAGAACAATCACTGATCACTCAGTACAAAGGGCCTCGCCTTGTCGTTAAGGCCTACGCTGGAACGGGTAAAACCACGACACTGGTGAAGTACGCCCACAACAACCTCGATTCACGTATCCTCTACTTGGCATACAACAGGGCTATCCGCGACGAGGCAAGAGAAAAGTTTCCTGCAAACGTAGACTGCAAAACGTCCCACCAGCTTGCCTACGCCACTATAGGAAGGGGCTACCAGCACAAACTCTCCGGCAACCTAAGGCTCACCGATATTGCCCAAGCGGTGAATACCAAGAACTGGACGTTTGCCAAAGATATTCTCGATACGCTCAACGCCTTTATGTGTAGTGCAGACATGCGGATTCTTTATACGCATTTTGCTCGCGCCGATACGGGTAAAGTGCTTACGTCCAAACAGGAGAGATACCAAATCCAGGTGGTCGAAGGTGCTGAGCTCATATGGAAACGGATGACAAACGTTCAAGATCCGTTCCCGACCGTACACGATTGCTACCTCAAACAGTATCAGCTCGGGATGCCGAATCTGTCTCGCCGGTACACCACCATTCTTTTTGATGAGGCACAAGACGCTAACCCCGTAACAAGTAGCATCGTCCTACAGCAGAACTGCAAGGTAATCCTGGTTGGAGATCGCCACCAGCAGATCTATAGGTTCAGAGGCGCAAACAACGCCCTTGATAGCAAAGAGCTCATGAACGCCGACCAACTCTATCTCACTCATAGCTTCCGCTTTGGCCCCAACGTTTCGCTGGTGGCAAACGCCCTTCTTGAACTCAAAGGTGAAACACGACCTGTTGTTGGCCGGGGACCAGCAGATCAGGTACTCATGTTTTTACCAGGTGACGTGGGCCACCGCGCAATACTTCACCGAACCGTCATGGGGGTTATAGAGACGGCGCTCTCTGCGACCGAATCCGGAGCGCAGGTATTCTGGGTCGGTGGAATCGACGCTTACCAGATCAATGAGCTCCAGGATTTGTACTGGTTTTCGATGGCAGAGCCAGACCGGGTAAAGAATAAGAAACTGCTTGATGAGTATGAAGACTACTTCGAGTATCAAGAAGTAGCGAAGGCGACCAAAGACCCTGAGATGATGAGGGCTGTCAAGATCATCAACAGCTACGATGAAATCCCTGAACGACTCACCACTCTACGACGCAATACAGTCAAAGAAGAGTTTGGGGCTGACATTACGGTCTCAACAGCTCATCGGTGCAAAGGGTTGGAGTGGGACTTTGTTCAGCTCTATGACGACTTTCCGGATGTCCTGGACCCAGAGCTCGACCCAATGGCCCGTGACGATGAAATAAACCTGCTCTACGTTGCATCCACCAGAGCGATGCGAATCCTTGCGTTGAACAGCGCTGTCGAGATGGTTATCCGCTACATCACCCAAAAACGCATGGTCGAGAAGCAGATGAAGATGGCCGCAGAAGCGACAGAAGTTGAAGAGGACACGACCAAATAGTTTGGTCAATTCTTTCACATGTGAAAGTTGACAAATAAAACGCTCTAAGCGCCCTAAATGGGCGCTTACACCTGCCTAATTTCACGCCTCCCACCTCTACCATATCGAGCATGGGAAAATACGTGCGTGAGACTATGAAAAAATCACCTTTGAATTTACTGCTCCTTGCAGCGCTCACGCTGGGGGCATCACACCAGGCTTGGGCTCAAGATGGCACAAGACCTGGTTTTTATGAGCGAAAGGAAGAGGGTTGGTTCTGGTACAAGGAAGAGCCCAAAGAACCAGAGAAAAAACCCGAAAAGCCCAAACCAAAGCCTGTGGCAGAAGCGAAGCCTACACAGCCTAAGCCTGCTGCTCCGCTTCCGAGCGGCCCAGAAATGTTCTCAGCGGAATGGTTCCGGGAAAACTTACCCAAGTACAAAGACCTTGCTTGGAACAATCCTACCGTTGAAAACGTCAGGACGTTTCTCTACTTGCAACGATTTGCGATAGATCGCTCTGAACAATTTTCCGATGCTACAGAGCTGGCGGTCGTAGGTGATCCTTTCTTGGATGAAATTACTCGACGTCCTGCTGCCACGTTTGCCTCACAACAAGTTGATCGTGACGCTGGTAACGCCAAAAACATGCTACTCAAAAGCGTAGCCGAACGCGTAGGGATATTCTTCTTCTACAAGTCCGACGATGACTACAGTGACTTGCAAGCACCGCTCATCAAGATGTTGGAACAAGGAGAAGGATTCTCGATCATTCCTGTATCTATGGACGGCAAACCACTCCCCAGTGGGCTTTTCCCCCATTACAAAACCGATGAAGGCCATGCCAAACAACTTGGTATCGTAACTTTCCCTGCTGTTTACCTCGCATCTCCAGACGGTCAGTTCGCTCCTATAGGACAAGGGCCAATGTCTCTTCCTGAGCTGAATCACAGGATTTTGGTCGCAGCAAAACGCAATGGTTGGGTCACAGACGAAGAGTTTAACCGTACACGTCCGGTACTCAACCTAGAAAACAACATAGCCGAACGCTTGGCCTCACCAGAGCTGGGCTCTGACCTCAAACAACTATCTCAAGCGAGCGGCGATAAAGACAACTTTGTGCCACCGGAACAACTCATGAAGTACATCCGGGACAAATTACAGGAGAACTAAGATGGTCACGCACAAGACATTAAAAAGGAGCCTGCTTGCCCTGAGTGTGGCGGCCAGTCTCGTCATGGCACCGACAGGGGCGATAGCCGCTAACGGCCTCCAATCACAGATGGACAAACTCTTCAATGAAATGAGCAACACAACACCACCTGGGGTTTATGAAAGCCAACGACGTGGCGTTTTAGCTGGTGGCCGGTTCACTGCAAAGACACGAATCTTCGACGAGAACCTGGTGAGCTTTGCCCCTCCATCATGGAAAGCTGGTTGCGGTGGTGTAGATCTGTTCGGCGGTTCGCTTTCCTTCATTAACGCGGATCAAATTGTCCAACTCCTTCGGGCTGTAGCAGCCAACGCCAAGGGCTATGCCTTCCAGCTTGCGCTCGATAACGTTTTCCCGGACGGAGCGAAGTGGATAGAGAACTTCCAGAAGAAAGTGCAAGCGCTCAACCAACATCTGGGCAACTCCTGCCAGCTCGCTCAAGGTTTCGTGAACGACCTAACCAGCGGCATGGACCTTAAACACAAAACTGATGCTTCTATAACCGCGACAACTTCCGGCCTGTATGAAGACTTCTTCGGGTCCAAGCAGGAAACCAGCGGCAAGAGTCCTCTGGAAGAACTGAAAGCCAACAAACCTGACGAATACAACAAGATGATTGGCAACATCGTCTGGAAGCAACTCAAGAGCAACAACGCCAACACCTGGTTCCAGTACGGGGATAACACCCTTCTTGAAGCGATCATGTCTTTAACCGGCACAGTCATCATTGGTGATCTGGTAAACGACCCGAACTCAACCGGCACTGGTGCGAAAACAACCCCTCTGACGACCCTACCAGGTAACAAGATCACCTTGTCAGACCTGATTTCAGGCGGTTCTGTTGAGATCTATTCCTGTGATTCTGATACGACCAACTGCCTGAGTGCTGGCTCCAGCAATAAAACTGTCGTGCTCAAAGGTATCAAGAACCAGATCACCGATATGCTGTTAGGAACAAGCTCTACACCTGGTGTGATCTACAAATACGCAACGAACTCTGGAACCTTAACCGACCCAGAAAAGGCCTTTGTTTCTAACCTCCCCGGAGGGATTGGCACCATTGTTCGTAACTTGTCTGTCCTTTCACAGGACGGCGCTAACCTGTTCGCAACAGAGTCATCAGGAGCGATAGCCCTGACCATGATGTATAGCTTCTCGGAAGAGTTCTTCCGCGCAGCTCGCATTGCGATGGCTAACAGCAAATCACCCTACAAGAAAGAGGCACTAGAGCTTCTCGCGCAATCGCAACAGCAAATCCGTGCTGAATACACAATCCTGTCCTCTCAATACGGCGATCTGGCAAGCCAAATTGAGAAATACAACAACCTACTGGACAACATCCGCAAGCAAAAATACATGCTGGCAACTTTGTCCAATCCTCCTAGCACGAACTAAGGAGCTATTGGAATGGGATCTTTTTCAATCCACTCTATCGGTGACTCTGCTTTTCTGGAGCAAATCCTGATTGCAGTATCAATGATCACCGGCACCGGGGATTTCGAGAAGATGGTCAGTATTGGCCTGCTTCTTGGGGTCTTGATGATCTGTATTCAGTCCGTCTTTCAGGGCGCAAAGCAAATCAACCTCCAGCAAGTGCTGGTAGGTTGGATTCTATATGCCTGTTTCTTCGGCCCAACCACAACTGTGACTATCGAGGACGCTTATACAGGGCAGGTTCGAGTCGTCGCCAATGTCCCTATTGGGGTAGGCTTTGCTGGAGGTGTCATATCCAACGTGGGATACACCATCACCAATTTGTTTGAAACTGGATATGGGGTAATCGTACCCAATGTCACGGAAAGCCACTTTTCCGAAACACTGAAACTGTTGAATGACGTCAGACGGCGAGCCTATGACACAGGAGTTTTTACTGCGCTTAACTCAGCAAATGGAGGCGGCTATGTTGACGTGAGGCGTTCCTGGAACAATTACATTCGGGAATGCACGTTAACCAAAGTCGATCTCAACCTAATGTCCCTTGATGAGTTGATGAACCGTTCAACTGACTCAGCTTTGCGATTCAACTCACAGCTCTACGGAACTAGGTTGTATTTGTCTACAGCAAACCCTGACGGCGCTGACTACACATGTACTGACGGATGGGTGGCTATTAGCACTGCAACCGCCAACCTAAGCAGCCCGGTTGTTGTTGATGCTCTTAACAGCCTACTGGGTATTGACACGTCAACTGGAGACAACGCTCTAACGAAGCTGACCGATTCGCTTCAAGCGATGGGTGCCACAACTACGTCATCAATCGACTATCTGAAAGCCGCCGTTCTGGAGCCCCTCTATTATGAAGCCGCAGCAGGACGTTATCAGGACCTCCAGGATTATGGCTCTGCATTGATGGTCAACCAGGCTATTCAGCAACGGAACACACAGTGGGCCGCAGAGCAGTCGATGTTCATGACCGTCGTCCGACCAATGCTGACGTTCTTTGAAGGCTTTATTTATGCTATAACCCCGATCATTGCTTTTATTATCGTGATGGGCAGCTTCGGCCTCCAGTTAGCCGGGAAATATGTACAAACCATCCTCTGGATTCAGCTATGGATGCCAGTCCTCTCAATTATAAACCTGTTTGTTCATACCGCCGCGTCAAATGAGATGTCTAGCCTCAGTGCTGGTGGTCTCAACTCCATGTACGCTCTTTCCTCAACTGGAGATGTTCTGCAACACTGGATTGCAACCGGCGGCATGTTGGCTGCGGCCACTCCGGTGATTTCCCTGTTTATCGTCACAGGTAGCACCTACGCCTTCACCAGCTTGGCATCGAGAATAAGTGGTTCTGACCACGTTGACGAAAAGATGCAAACGCCAGATCTACTCAAGCAAGGTCCGGTTATGCAAAGTCAGCCAGCGTACAATCACAACCAGTTCAGTGGTGCGATTGCAAACGGCGCAGAAAGCATGATCAGTACCTTCTCGCTTGGCTCCACCTTAGCATCAGGCGTGAGCTCCGCACAGGCATTACAAAGTCAGAAATCGGAGGCTTTCCAAAGCACTCTTGGTCGAGGTTTTTCTGATGGAGTAAGTCAGGATCAAGCCTATTCAAGACTCTCCAATGTCGGGCGCAACGTTTCGTCGCAAAACACAGCTCAAAGCCAATTGATCAACCAGCAAGCCAAGAACTTCATGGATAAGTTCCAGGTGGATGATAGCCACTCTGATGCTGTCAAAGGTGCTTTTGCCATGCAGGCTATGGGCACACTCGATGTTGACGAAGCTGCGTCCATGCTTATGCCTATGGTTGGCAAGGCCAGGGCAGCAATGAAGGCCGCTGCTGGTGTGAAATCAAACAGTACAGCCCTAGTTCCTGCTGGTGGTAATGGCGAATCAGGCGGCGGCAGTGATGTCCTGGACATCAAAGCGCAAGCGAAGGGAGCAACAGAGTCATCAACTCAAGACTCTTCAAGCTGGTCAGCGAGTGATGTGTCCCAGTTCATGAAGGGTGTGAGCTATTCGCAAACCGATAGCCAGGCGTTGACAAATCAATTAGCGCAGGGTTTCAGCCGTTCTGGAAGCGAGTCATTCAAGCAAACCTGGGGCGATAGCTTATCCCAGAACCTATCCAAGTCCGCTTCGGAACTGGTGTCTGCATCGGACACCTTCACAACAATGAGTCAGCTCCAAAACCAAATGGGCTCCATGACTAATACCGACTTTAAAACTCTCGGTGGTGCAGTAGCACAAACCCCTGCGGCCATGAACCAACTGAATGACTATTTCCGAAATGCCGCGCCGCAATCGGTTAAAGACGAGGCGGCTTCACTACAGCAAAGATACCAAGCCTACGGAATGTCTCCTCAAGTGGCCCAGGCAGCAGCGCGAATGACAGCAATGACCAACTCCAAAAATTACGAACAGGGTAAGGAGCTTGGCGGGTATCAAGCCGCACTACAGGCGATCAATACCGCGTCCGGTCGCAACGGAGCATTTAGTGGTGATGCTTACGGAAATAACGGCATTGAAGGCCCGAATGTTCAAGGCCTACCAGGTCAGGTTCAAGGGGCTGTAGGCAGTGGACCTAACATCCCAACCGGATTCCGGGAGAATGTGGCTGGGATGGCTGGAACTAATCCGGCATCAGAAGCTGGGCAGTTACCAACGAATAGCCCCCTTGTTCAAAATGAACATGCAGCCGGTACGTCAGCTCTTCATAACCAAGCACAGCAAACAGAGCGAAATGTATCTGCTCCTGAACTGAAAAAAGCCCAAGATAACCTTATGAACTCGCTTCCGGAAATGTCTTGGAGCGCTTCGGCGTGGGGAGCGTGGGACAACTCCAGTGATTGGATGGGCCGCAGAGCTGAACAAGCAGGTGGAGCTCTCATTGCTGGTGGTCAAGCTGGCGCTGATGCGTTCTCAAGAGCGATGGATCAAATGAGAACGATGACACCTGAACAACGCGACCAATTCATCGCGGCCACTCAACGCGGCGACCAGGCCGTGCAAGAGGAGTTTGGCTGGGCCGGTGATGCGATGGTCGGTATGGCTAAACTTGGCCGCAACGTCATGGGAGCTGCTGCAAGCGGCTATGATGCAGCGAAGGAGTGGTTAACTGGTAAATCTGATCTATCGGAAGCCGCTAAAGGGATGAGCATTGAGGAACGCGGCGCGTTCTATGCAGCAGCGCTATCCTCTGCCGCAGAAGCTGGTGGTGGAGCCGCGCAGCAGTTTATGAACCAGTACGGTGATGAGTTCAAAGAAACGATGCAGTCTATCGCTCAAAGCCGTTATGGGCTGACTGAATCCCAAGCCGCTGTTTATGCCGAATCGTTTGACACAAACGAAGGTCGCATGAACCAGGCTGTTCAGAATCTGAAAATGGAGTATGCAGAACGTAACCCGGATGGCTCACCGATGATGCAAGGAGGTCAGCCTGTTCTTTCTCAGCAAAACGAAGAGTTTACGGACAAGCTGGTAAACGTATTGCAGAACTCGACGGAAGCTGGAGACCGTTCAGGTAGCTATTTGACTGCCGTCAGGGGGTACAACATAGCAAATCAAAGGTTCTAAAAGACCAACCAAATAATAAGGGGGCCAGCAGGCCCCCTTATTCGTCTCCAGCTCCAATATGGAAGCGCTGGTCAAAATCATAGGAATCTTGAAACCCACCAGTTTGTTTTTTTCTGCGCCGGGTAGGTGGTGCCTCTTTATATGCTGACCGCGCAACGCGGATAAAGCACGTTAGTCCAAACAGAGCCCCGACAACCAAAGCAACTTGCCACTGGAAGTAAGCGATCCCTCCCCAAAAGATAACAGCAGCCCAAAGGCTTTTGTGAACCAGAAATAGGAAACGAGCACCCCAAACGCCGAAGGGAGCCAGCGCCACACCAAGTCCCCAAGGTGTGTCAGCCATCATGGCTATTCCCAGAAGCACCATTCCCAGCAGAAGAATATTGACCACATGTTTCATATCAACCCCCTTACTCTTTACCTCCAGTTTACCACGGCATCAAAAAATGCAACTGTGAAAATTTGACTATTTTTTGCTAAACAACCATTCCATTGGCAACTTCTTCGATTAGAATTTGCCCTCAAACTTTCACATGTGAAAGTTTGCCCTTACGGAACAAGGCGTTTATTGACAAAGCATTACATAGTTGAACATGTCAAACAAATCGCATACACTATGGAATAGGCCATTGCTAACGCTTTGGTCCCCATCTGCAACACCGCAGAGTTCTCTTTCTCAAATATCTCTTTCTGTAAACACCATCATCCTTGTGTGGTCGGGATGCGCCTTTGCCTTCCCTGCCCTCCTCAGCTCCTGCTGTATTCGCAATTTCAGCCCTCGCTGTATCCCTAAAATCACTTATACCTAAACGCTATTTAATATCACAAAATACCGCACTCCCCGTGCGCTATTTCCGCCATTCTTTTGGCGCACTTTCCATTGCTATCGCAAAAATATCCGTATCCCATTGATTACTAAAAGTATTGTAACTTTGTTCCGTCGGTACAAAGTTAAGTGTATGTTTTTAAAGGTTTTTTATTGTTGACAGCATCATTATTTGGGCTTGTAAAGGCGCAAAATGTGTCAGTTTGTGACAATAGAAGAACTCTAAAAGCGTTCATCGAATAACGCACTTTTTGTATGGCTAACAACGCAGTTTAAAGGGTGGCAAACAATGGATAAATGCCAATTGATAGACATCCCAAGCGACCCAGAGAAGAAACGTGAGTGGATCAAGTACAAACTCAAGATCCAGGGGCTTTCTCTGGCCGCATTGGGCAGAAAACACAAAACATCTCGGCAGGTGGTGTCTACGGCACTCTATAAGCCCAGTCCACGCTGGGAACATGAGATAGCTACAGCTTTGGGTGTGAAGCCGTCTGAGATTTGGCCGGAGCGGTACGACGAAGAACACGAAATACCCCTCAGACATAAGGAGGCAAGCTGATGAAGAACAAAGCCAAGGCGCTAGTTCTGTCTGCGGCTCTCCTTTCATCAACAGCGAATGCTATTGACCTGAGCGGAACCATCTTCGACAAAGCAGCGAAAGCATATAACCTCGACCCTCTTCTAGTGTATTCGGTCGCATTGGCCGAATCTGCATCAGGGAGAGGTAATGGCTCTATAAGTCCTTGGCCTTGGACGCTTCGCGTTCCTGGGCTTCCTTTCTATGCTAAGTCGGAAGATCAGGCAAAGGCTAAGCTCGCTGAGTTTCAGCAGCAGTACGGTCGTGCCATTGATGTCGGGTTTATGCAAGTGAGCATCCGGTGGAATGGTCATAGAGTTTCTTCTCCAGCAGATCTTCTCGACCCAGAGACCAACGTCATGGTTGGGGCAGAGGTGCTATCAGAAGCCATTCAGTCATCTCCAAATGACTTGGAGCTTGGCGTTGGCCGCTATCACGCCTGGGAAGACGAAATCCGAGCCAGAAACTATGGTAGCCGAGTCTTGGCTATCTATCGCAACCTTCGTGATTTGTGAGGGGGGCGGAATGTTGGAACTGGATATTATTGGTGCGTGGGATGCAAGAGCCGTCAACCTCGATCAAGAAGAAGCTGATAGAAACGTCTACGAGTTCGATCTGACATTGTGGAACCTGCTATCCACTCTGGCAAAAGAACGTCCAGATGATGCGGCCTCACAATTTTCTTTGGGCATGGACACCGTTCAAAAGCTGTCACTGGCAACACCTTCCCAATTGGAAGCTCTGGCCTCTGGCGTGTTGATCTCTTTCAAACTCGAAACAGCAGAGCAGAACATCATCACGCGACTCTCTGGCGACTACGACCCTGTAGTTTTTATCAACCATAGTGTTGATGAATTTGATGCTGCCTACTGGTTGCTATTTAACCGCGTCGCATCGAGAGACCCGGAGATGGCAAAGGAAGTTTTCGGGGTTTCGAGAGAGCTTGCGGAGCTGGTGGCTAAGGCAACAGACAGCCAGTTGCGCCACATGTCTGGAACAACGGTTACGCATTTTACGCTTCGTTTTGCTCCGAGCATCATTGAAGAAATTCTCGATGACAGCCGGGAAGAGTTAACACACCCGGTATTGAAAAAACTGCAACAGTCTCTACAGGGACGTGGGAGGTGGAGATGAACATTGGCAACTCTGGTACATTGGGTCGCTGGGTTACAGCTCGACACATGGCCCTTGCTGGGTACATCACAAAAATCATCATGATCGAGACTGGCCTGACCTACAAACAGGTCAGACGGCTTTACCAGGATCTGGAGAGGGACGGATATACTCTGGAACGAAAATCCAGAACTTTCCGGGGTGGTGCGACACTGATTCATAGTCACACATCCAAGATACAGGCCTCTCTTCTAATGCAGCTCTACTTCAACATTGGTGGAGAAGCCGTGTTGCGGTCTGTGAACATCAAAGCCTTGAACAAGGCATTTAGAATGTATCACGCAATCCGCAAAGAAGTGCCCGGAATGAAAGGTGCTCGGTGGGCTCCGTTTGATATTACTGATGCCTGGTGTCTTGCTTCGGAGCTGAGAAGTGGGGACGCAATGCTGGAGGTGTGCGACAACTGCAAGTGTACGTACTTCACCTCTGTTAATCAAAGAACCTGCGTTGAATGTCCGTTCTGCAAAGAACAAGGAAGGCATGGTGGTGGGGAGAAAGAGTGTGCTTGAGTAGACTATGACATTTCGGACCAGAAGATGAGCGCCCAAACTTTGCGGCGCTCATTTTTTTACTTCTTCTGTGGGATACGGTAGCGCTCCAGCTCGACAGCTCCCAACCCCTTGAAAGCATCCGGGCGACGTCCTTGCCCACTCCACGAAACTCCGTCTTTTGAATATTTAGCATTATCAGGTTCTGATCTGCTCGTGAACATTTCGTTGAGCAAGCCGATGTCCACACCGCAGGATTCCATGTCGCTCATTATTCGCTCAGCCTGAGCTCGCTTTTCTTTTTCTTCTTCTTCTCGCTTTTTGTACTCTTCCTCCAGTTCATTGAGAACGCCCTTCATTCTGTCAATGATCTCCCGAACTTCATCTAACGGGAGTCCTCGCAACAGGGTGCGAATGCGGCTTTTACGCTTTAACTCTGCGATTATTAACTCTCTACGTTCAGCCGCTGATAGCGTAGAGAACTCCTCGTGGTCTTTCATGTCATACGGAGCCCATCAGTTTTCCTTTAAGTGAATCACGTTGAGAGTTCAGTTTTGCGTCAGTCTGCACTGGCGAATTTTGATGCTGTGCAGGTTGACTCTCTGAACTCTGTTGCTCAAAAGACCCAATGTTGCCAGAAAATCGAAGAGAATAAAGACCCAATAGAGCAAGGGCGCGGAGCCGATCACTACGCGCCTTATGCTGCATCTGGGACAGTTCACGATAGAGCTCCGGAAAGGCTTGCTCCGATATGTTCAGATTAGATATTTTTCCATCCCATTTGCTACCAGCCACAACGACCTCCTATCTATCAGCCGCAGAACCAGAAGCCCCTGGCATTGGATGCCACGGATTCGTTGGGCAGTACGATCCTGCTCTTAGGGAAAAGCTCCTTGGCCGCATCTTGGTAAGCCTCGGCACCGCCGCCAGCCAGCAGAACTACGTCAGCATCCATCCCGTCCTCACGCATTGACTTCCGCATAGGGATCAAGGCGTTTTGAGCGACTTTGGTTGAGGCTTTCTTGAAGTAGTCTTTGATCGATACCTTTTCACCGTAGAGGAAGATTTCGGCCTTACCGGCACGAATAGCTTTCTCGATCTTTTCGATGCCAGGGGCACCGCCGTGGTCTTCCTGAATTAGCCGGTCCGTTTCCTGTAGCAACACCGACATCGCCTTGAGGCTGGTGCCAGATGAGTGATAGCGGACCTCTCCCTCTTCAAGAGCTACCCAGTCTACAGAAAAGAACCCAGGGTCAATTACAACGGTTTTTCCTCCCTGGATAATCTCCAGGAGGTCTTCATCTTTGGTTGAACTTACAACATCCATGTAAGCACCGGCAGGTTGAGGTACAACCACGACAGACTTAACCGCTACCGATCGTTTTGGCGTGATCTGGTGTTCGCCCTCAAGCCGAGCTTTCAACGCCTCTCTGCGCTCTACGTCCATGTACTGACTAACAGGCAGGCCAGTCACCAGCACATCGATCTCCTTCTGCTCGGACATCAGGAGTGCAGCGTAGAAAAGAGCCTTGTATGGATTGGTCGAAGGATAGTCGCCGTGAAGCTCACGCTCCCATCCTTGCAATCGGTCAGGCTCGACGCCTGCAACCCATTTCTCTCCATCAATCACAACCTGAATGCAGGTCCCTGCACCGCCAGTTAACTGTTGTGGCATCAGTTCCAATGGACCTGCCCCCACCGGCATGACGACTGTGCGAGCTTCCTCACCTTTATACCCCATTGCCATTTTCAGGTTGGAGTAACCAATATCCAAACCCAGAACAAATTGACTCATGAAATCCTCCAAAGATTGCTTTTAGATTGCTTTTCGATTGCTTGCCGCGTGTTGGATAGAGAATAAGGCTAAAAGCGGGGACAGATGGCCTGTGTAATTGCCCAAAAGGGGCATATAGGTTGCTTTTCGGTGGCTTTTTGATCGTTGAGTAAGGGAACCTATGGGAACGCTGCACGGATAGGCTCAGATAAACAGACCTTACCCTCGCATCGAGAACCGCTTGCCCTCCAGCATCGAGAGACGGTGGTAAAGAGGCATTTGGAATCTTTGATGCCATATCCAATATATCTGGAATCTTTACATATAGATTCATATTTAAAGAGGCTGTGAAAGAATAAGAGCATCAAGATTCCAGATAGATAGAGGGAAATTTGACAAATTCCAAAGATGGGTTAGCCTAGTGACAGAACTAGATTCCAGTATTGGAATAATCAGCTTTAAATTCCAGATAGATAGTTATGTGGATAGGAATTGGATAGGAATTGGGAGGGTATTGAGGTGAGTCTACCAACAGAGCGATGGCTAGATCTGCTAGATCCGAAGCTCGAAGAAGAACGATCCGAGATAACAGAGGATCTGCTAGAGGCAGAGGGACGAGAGTTTGTTGCAGAGGTACGGAGCAAACTGGATCACGCCTTAGCGGTTCTTGCTGTCGAGGCGCAGCAGGAAGCGGACATGTACTGGAACGCGCACAAATCAGCGCGTGAAGAAGCGTCAGAGGACGAACAAGGGCGTGTCGGTACACGGGTTCGCATTCTAGGCGTATCACTCGTTGCAGAGTGGTATCGCAACAGATTTGTCGAACAAGTTCCCGGACAAAAGAAAAGGGTTCTATCGACACATATCAAGAAGGGTCGCGGTCATGCCTACAGCATGTCGCACTTCAAGAAAGAGCCTGTCTGGGCACAAGAGTTGATCCAGCAAGTTGAAACCAGGTATGCCGTGTTAAGACAACGCGCCACTGCCTTAGCAAAAATTCGCCGGGCGCTAAACGAGTACGAGCGCCAGCTAAACAAGACACATAGCGACGAGGTGTGACAACATGACAGCATCTGTAGCGGCCACTGAATTGGCGAAACTGGGGAAATGTGAAGCGATGATCAAGAAAGTCGCCAGCCATCCTCGCCCTGCCCTGTCAAAGCGCCCACAATCGCCACAGGGGACAGATAGCACCCTTCGGGGTGAGTTCGCTCATTTCCGATATGAAGCGGCAGCCCTGCGTTTTATGAGCGGCACTGCGGGGGCTAAGCGTCGCATCTACCAGCTAGTGTTTTCAGCGACGGTAGCAGCGGGAGCATTGACAATGCTGGCGGCATGGACCACCAGCTAGAAAGTATCGACGGAACAATCATGAGCAAGAGAACCAAAGACAAAGACCTGGAGAAACTCGACGTAATCAAAGACTCACCGCAAATGAGCCTGTTTGAGATCATTGAATCTCCGGCCAAGAAAGACGACTACTCCAACACCATCGAGATCTACGATGCGCTGCCGAAGTACATTTGGGACCAAAAGCGTGAGCATGAAGATTTATCCAACGCTGTAGTGACACGACAATGCACCATCAGAGGCCAGCATTTCACGGTGAAGGTGAAGCCAGCCATCATCGAGAAGGATGACGGAAGAACCGTGCTGATCTACGCGGGACAGCGAGAGGAAATCCTTGAGGATGCTCTACGCAAGCTCGCAGTGAACGGGAAAGGCCATATCATCGAGGGCAAGGCTGGAGTCATGTTCACTCTGTACGAACTCCAGAAAGAGCTCTCGAAGATGGGTCACGGTTACAACCTGAACGAAATCAAGGAAGCAATCCAGGTTTGTCGTGGCGCAACACTCGAATGTATCAGTGATGACGGCGAAGCCTTCATCAGCTCCAGCTTCTTCCCGATGGTGGGACTTACCACCAGAGGTGAGTTTCGCAAGAAAGGCGGGAACGCCAGGTGCTATGTGCAGTTCAACCCGCTGGTAAACGAATCGATCATGAATCTGTCGTTTCGTCAGTACAACTACAAAATCGGAATGCAAATCCGCTCCCCTCTTGCACGGTACATCTACAAGCGAATGAGCCACTACTGGACTCAAGCATCGCCAGATTCGCCGTACACGCCATCGCTTATCAGCTTCCTGACACAGAGCCCTCGTGAATTGAGCCCACGGATGCCGGAGAACGTCAGAGCTATGAAGCTCGCTCTGGAGGCCCTCATCAAACAAGAGGTCATAAGCGACTACGACGCGAACCAGATCAAGGATGGCCGCAGAGTCATCGACGTGCGGTACGTCATAAGGCCTCATGAGAACTTCGTGAAGCAGGTGATGGCGTCCAACAAGCGTAAGCAGCAGACAGAGCTACGGGCCATCAAGCAAGGCATGATCGACCACGACATCATTGATGAACCCCAGCGTAAGGGGAGGTAGCCACCAGAAGCTCCCAATACCCCAGGGAAAAGAAAGATAGGCGCGTCAGCGCCTTTTTTTATGCCAGAAGAAAGCGCACAAGGTACGCCCACAAGGAAAGACCGGAAACGGAATGCCTCCGCATATGGGGGAGCTGCACGGATAGAGCGAACGTGACCCCAGATGCTTCGTGGGCTGAGGCTCGATATATGGGAACGTTGCACGGTAGTTGCAAGCCGAGTCTCAGTATCGTGCAAGCGTAAGCCACGACGAAGGATAAGTGCCATGCTGCTCCAGTGGTTCCCGTAGAGTGGTTCCCGTAAGGTATTGATAGTTAAAGGGTGAGGATGTGGGGGACCTGCACGTTATGAGATTTGATATGTGGGTACGTTGCACGAAAGCAGGTTCTGAACCTCTCGATATATGGGAACTCTGCACGATTGACGAAGCAGAACAAAGATTGACAGATCAGGACAAACCTAAAAAGGCAGTCAAAATGACTCCAATAGTCCATAAAGTGATCGTGCTCACATAAAAAGAGGCCAAAAGTTATCCACATTTCCTGTGCATAAACGGGGTTTTGGTATGTGGGAGCGCTGCACGATCACATGTGGGTACGCTGCACGGAGCAAAAAACGACCAAAATTGATATATGGGAACGTTGCACGTTAAGAAGAGAATATATGGGCTGACTGCACGTATAACCTTAGACATGTGGGAACACTGCACGAACACCAGTTCTGATATGTGGGAACGCTGCACGAAAGCTCTGTTTTGTAAGGATTTTGTGGAAAAAAAAGGGGTTCCGTGTGGATAACAGTGGATAAGATCCAAGGGTATGTGGGGGCGTTGCACGGCAACCTATGGGTTCGCTGCACGGCAACCTATGGGTTCGTTGCACGGAATAAATATGAAAATGCCAGCAATATCAATGCGTTGAATGACAACTCAGAGCGCCTAACCTGTTTTTAACCGCTTTTAATCCTTTATACAAAGATCTAAAGATCTTTATATTTATCCTTTTGATCGCTGAGCAAAAAATAATCAACACTGTTTTTTAGAGAAAAGTCTCGTATGCAAGGCCGAACAGGACGAGTATCACTAACAAGATAAGCATCGACAGCACAAAGTAACCAGACTCGTACACCACAGCTTTGATCACAGAAACGACGCTGATCGATCTTCCAGAGATCCTCCCGATGATCCAGTGAAACGCAACGAACGAACCAAGCCCACAGATCAGCACCACCGCTACGGAGACAAGTGCATGTTCCCTCAGGACAGACTCACTAAGGAAACCATACTGCATCCCCATCAATACAAGCCTGCCAATGCCAAACCCCAGACCCAATGCAACAGCTCCACGAACCAGCACAACCTTCAACGACTGGAGCCATGTCAGTTCAAGATCCATCCCCTTACGGGAAGACCGACGCACCAGCACCATAGATATGCCCAGCCCCAAAAACACCAAAAAAACAAAATCCAACATTACCACCTCTGCACAAATCAATCAGAACCACAGGCCTCTCGGCCAAATGCGCCACCAGGGAGAACCCACTTCTGCCCCTCCGGCACAAAAATCGGGAGCGTGTAATCCTCTCTGGATACCTGCTCCAATGCCTCAACATCACTAATCTGTATCGGCGCAACAGCAGAACCTAAATCTATTACGTCGATTTTTTTTCTTGATACCGTCACACCAAAGGTTTGTTCATACTGAGCAATCTTCCCAGCTCGTTCAGGCCAGTAGTGACGGATAGTGGACCAGATACGCTGTGAGTTGTAGATGCAGGTCATACACGAAGACCGGCTCCAACCAAGGCGATAAGGGACTGGGGCCAGAATGCGGTGACGCTCGATTACTTCCCATACCTCTTCCTCAGTCCAATGAAGAACGGGCCTCCAGGCATCAACTAACCGTGCAGTCTTCCCATATCTTCTGTCACAGGCATGAGCCTCAAGCTGGTTGTACTTGGATCTGTTTGCACTTTCCTCCCGGCGCTCACCAGTGATGAAAAGGATCTTCTTCCCCTTGAAGCGCTCCTGGTTATTAAGAGCTCTGCGGCCAACATCGATCTTCAAGGCTGATGAACACCACCTTGTTTGGAGTGATGGCGATTGCTGAGGGAAACGAAGGCGTGTACCAGGCTTAGAGCGCTTATGGTCTCTAGGCAGCACCAGAAGCCCCTCAGGCGTCTCTACACGATGGGGGTGGCTATAGGCATTGTCTTTGAGCATTTCGCCCTCAAAGCCGCCCTCAAGCCACGAGAAGTACATTGGGACACCCAGTTCTTCCCCGAGCTGACGACAGTAATCACGCATGAAGGCCCAATCCATCAACGAACTACCTTCCTGACCATCAACATCATGGTGCCAGAACTCCACCTTTGACTTATCAACACCCATGTCCACCAGCCGCAAGTACGCAGCAATCGAGTCCTTGCCTCCAGACAGGCAAACAATGATGTGGTCGTACAAACTCAAGTCCACATCCGGCGCTGAGAAGTACGTTGTTCTATCGTCACAACGCTGACTGGAAGATATACCGGTAAGAACCGACTCCAGTGATGGCAACACCACCTGGTCATCGAACAAATCTCCTTGGTTTTCTCGTCTCAACATAAGTCGCTCTTTTTTCTTTACTGGGTTGTTTTTATGATTTACAGTATTATAAAATGATGCTGTGAAAAGTAAAGTTTTCAGAACGACCAGTCACTCAGGAGAACTTGATAAGCACCAGAAAGCAATCTAAAGGTGGTTTTTCGGTGAGGTTAGTTCAGGGGCAACCTGTCTTGCTGATTGAAAATCATCAAGAAGTGGTTTTTTGGTGTGGTTACGGTTTGAGGGGGTGAGTATGTGGGAACGTTGCACGGTTAAAGGGGGCCGCACATGAAAACGATAAAGCGGTTCATCGTATGGGTGAATTACGGTCTTGAGGGTTGGAGCATTTTCGGATCGAGCGATGACTGGGATGAAGCGGTATCCATCCGTTCGGAAGCGATAGACGAATGCAATATTGATGAGGAAGACATCATCTTGGCAGAAAACAAAAACGAGCTGGTGGTAAAACCTGCGGCCAAGCAAATGACGGAGTGGCACCGGGAACTGGAAGCCGTCCTTATGACCTTGGATGACTGCCAGATGGAATGTGACGGCATGACATGGGCAGTAAGCCACCTACTCAATGACGCGGGTGTACCTCATGACTGCATGTATGGTTTTGTGCGAAACGAACAGACCAAGGACATCGTGACACCGCATTTCTGGGTTGTCCTGGATGATGGGTGGTTGGTGGATCTGAGGCTACGCATGTGGCTTGGCGATCACGACAACATTCCTCACGGGGTATTCCATCCCGATAACGAGCCAGGATTTTTCTACAAGGGAGACCCCGTTCAAAACCATAAAGGGATGAGACTGGGCAAAGCCGTCCTGGACATCATGACCGACGGAAAAATTTCACATGTGAAAGTTCCTGAACGACAAGACGGAGAGTAATAGCGTGGAATTTGATTACGACAAGTCAGTATCAAACGCACATCTTGAGGCCGCAGGCTGGGGTATGGATGCCTTTAATCACTCCAACCCATTTGAGAGCCATGTCATCTATGTGCGTGACTACCGCAACGATCACATCCGCCTGTTCACCATCAAGAAGGCTGACTTCGACACGATAAAGCTGCCGCTTCACCTTACCTCCGACATGCTGGCTTCGGTGATCGCTGAGTTCGTATCGAAGGCAGCAAAAGGGAAGTTGAATACGAAGGAGTCCGATACGCTGGCTCCTGCCTTGGTTGGCTATGCCAAATCAACAGAAACCTACCGGAGCTGGCGGAGAGTGTCTGGAACAACAGAGCGATTGCATATGGTCATCAATATCTACGCGGGTTCTGGATTGCTGAGACCTTTCATCGCTCGGGCTCCTGAGACCGTCCTGACGACCCAAGAGCTACTGGTCTTCTCATCACAGGTTAAGAACATGGATGTATCCAATCATCCAGAGTGGTTTAGGGGCCTGAGGTAGTCATGAAGGCAGTTCTCTGGATATTCGTCCTTATCATTGCACCTTTCGTCATTGCGAAAGTGGACCAGTGGCGCAAACGCGGCATTGGAGACACCTGGGCGTGGTGGAAATCAGAGAACATGCCTTATGAGCTGCGCTCGGCCACTCTGTTTTTATCCGAACAGGACATATCAACCACACAGCCGGTGCCCATGCACGGCAGGGTTGATCAGGTGTACAAAGCCAAGAATGGGGTTCTCATTCCCTTGGACACCAAGCTGCGCCAGGTAAACCACATCTATGAGTCGGACATTATCCAGCTCTCGGTTTACCGGGTAATTCTGTCACACAAGTACAAGGCACCCGTTGCCAAGTACGGCTATGTCCGAACCGTTGTTGAGACAGCGGACGGGGATAGAGTCCGTTACATCAAGACAAACCTTCTCAGCGAAAAAGAAGTGGTCAAGTTGTGGCACCGCTATCAATCCATCCGTTCTGGTCAGGTAAAAACCTCCTGTTCCTGTGGCGGAAAGTTTCACATGTGAAAGTTCTGGATTGAATTAGGGTTGCCCGAATTGGGCAGCTAGGCGGGGTTGCATTTTTGAAAAGTCCTGTACGCTGGTTGGTATAGGAGGTGAATAGTGGCCCAGCTTAAACATAACCGCTTCGTCATGTTGGGGTCCTTGGTAGCGACGGTCGTAGCTGCTGCGAATGGCTTGAGTTTTCTCACCCTTATGGCTGGTGGAATGACCCTTATCCAGTTCATGGCTTGGAAGCAACAAGATGCTGTCCGTAGCCGGTTTAAAGCTGCGAAGGATGCGTTTGAAGCGTTGAACGTTATTGCGTTCGACAAGCACTGGGTAGGTTCAACCGCGACGGTCGCCAAAGTGTCGAACATGATCACTCCGCCCGAACGACTGGATAAGCCCTGGGCGGTGCAAGTTCTGGCCGTAACCAAAGGTGGGACGTGGTTCGCAGTGGATCTGCAAGTGACCGGCACTGACAAGGTTCAGATGCTTAGCCTCCACCAGCTTAGTGAAAAGGCGGCAAAGACCATGCTGGCCTTCGACCTCGAAGTGTATGAAAAATTTTTCGGAAAACCTGATGTTGCATGAGGACAATGTGATGGAAAAAGTCAAAAGCGTAGATGCCGTGGAGTTCACGGCAGCAGATAAGAAGGCGATGACCCATGCGGCATACGCCCAGTGTTTCTTCATTCTGGCCCAAGTGATGGCATTCCCTTCCCTAGGGGTGGCTGGCGCTATGGTTGCTGCTCTGTGCGGCATGATGCCGTGGTTGACCAAGTTCGCCAAAGAGGCTCCATCGAAAGCCTTTGGCATGGTGATGGCTTCACTCTGCCTTGCTCCTGTGTACGGGAAACTCTGTGAGCTGGTGGTCCACGCGATTCAGGGAGCTTGAGCTTATGGGGGTAGTACGAGTTCCCTACCTCTTGGCTGAGCTGAAAGAACGCGGATGTGCTGATGAATCTGCTCTGGCGCAGGTTATGCAGCCTGGATGCCGAATTGGAGAGGAAGACCTACGGAAGTTGGCCGCAAATTTAGGGCTTGAAGTTTCTGAGCTGGCACCAGCGCCAGAGAACGCGGCCAACACCCGGTTCAAAGCAAAGCTGAGAGGAGGTTTGGCCTCCTTTCTTTTTGAGTACGACGGCTGTTTCCGACATGCCGAAGGCTCCAGCCATGCAGAAATGTTGGGTATCGAGCAAGAAGACGATATTGGTCTTCCGAGTCGAGCTGCTGACGCCATGCTCCTGGAAAAGATGCTTTACCAGGTAATCGCTCGGGCTAAGTACATGCTCGGCAAAATCGACAGCAAGTTTGTCAGGTCAGAACAAGCAATCGAGTTCCGTGAGCAACTTGCTCCTGGGATCTTCAGGCCAGGGTACAGAGGTTTCCGATTCAAGGAGGCTGCCGCTGGTGATTTGCCTACAGTCATGATTGACGGTCGGAAGTTCAATTGCGTTGCCAGTATAGCCAGAGCGCATGGACTTGATCCGGTAACGGTGCGTAGGCGCATTGCGGACACAAGGAAGGCCGCAGACAAACTCTCCAATGATGAGTGGAAACTCATCCTCGCCAAGAAAAAAGGTAAAGGGAAACCCTTCACCTATCTGGACAGGACCTACAGCAACATTGCCCAGTTCTGTCGTGAGCATCAGCTCAACACCAACCTTGTTTACCAGAAAGTCAAAGACCGGGCTGATAGCGCTGATGAAGAGTTCTGGGGACAGATAATCGAAACATGCAAAAGGAAAGACTAATGGCAGAAAACAAAGAGATCCCCTGGGAGAAAGAGCTCATTGAGAAGTACATGTTCACCCTGCATAAAGAGCAGGTGAAAGACCGGCGCTGGCGGACCATGTTGCGTGTGCTTCGCGCATCAGGTTTCGTGCTTCTCATGATCGGCTTCATCATTTTGGCATCTAATCCGGGTGGGATGCCGTGGCAAAGCGCCAAGGCTGGAGCCCCTCACACCGCGTATATCAACATCCGTGGTGAAATTGCTGCTGGCACACTGGCCGATGCTGATCACCTTATCCCGTCCATCCAAGCAGCATTCGACAACCCGAATTCACAAGCTGTCGTGCTTCGCATAAACAGCCCTGGCGGTAGCCCGGTTCAAGCAGGACGGATTTATGAAGAAGTGAAGGCGCAGCGAGCCCTTCATCCGGAGAAAAAGGTCTACGCCATCATTGATGACATCGGTGCCTCTGGCGGTTATTACATCGCCTCTGCTGCGGATGAAATCTATGCTGACCGCGCCAGTCTTGTCGGTTCTATCGGCGTCATTAGCTCAGGGTTTGGATTCACCGGCTTGATGGACAGGCTCGGCATCGAGCGCCGGGCAATCACTTCCGGAGAGCACAAAGCGCTTCTCGACCCATTCTCCCCTCTTACCTCTGATATGAAGAAATTCTGGGAGGGCGTTCTATCGAAAACCCACCAGCAGTTCATCGAACGAGTGAAGGCTGGGCGGGGTGATCGACTGAAAGACGCCCCAGAGGTGTTTTCTGGATTGCTCTGGAACGGGGAGCAGGCCAAAGAAATTGGGCTGATTGATGGCCTGGGGAGTTTGAACTCCGTGGCGCGAGACGTCATCCACCAGAGCAACTTGGTGGACTACACACCAACCGAAGACATCATCCGGCGACTGACCCAACGAGCGAAGCTCGAAGCCAGTTCCTTCGTGCAAGAACTCAGCGCTGTGAAAGTTTACTGATAGGAGCAGTTTGACATGACAGAACAAAGTACCAAATCACTACGTCTCGGGGTTTTTGCCGCCATTATTTTGGGGCTCGTAGGAACCGGGTTCGGAATCTACCAGCTCGTGAAAGAGAAGGATCTGGCGCAAGAGATCGCCAACGTGAAGTCCACGGTCAACCAGGTGAAAGATGCCGAAGGCGTCACCTTCAAAAGCAAGGCAGAGTTTGAGGCTGCTGTGGCCGAAAGCATCAATAAGTTTGTCGCGCAGAAACAACAAGCCGACATCGATCAGAAGTATGCCCAGTTCGAGGCGGCACCTGAAAAGGTCGAAGACGGCAAACACATCTATGGGGACCTTGGTGCCCGATTCACGCTGGTGGAGTTCTCTGATATGGAGTGCCCCTTCTGTAAGCAATTCCACGACACGCCCAAGCAAATTGTGGATGCCAGTAAAGGCAATGTGAATTGGCAGTGGAAGCACATGCCTCTCGACTTCCATAACCCGGCAGCTCACAAGGAAGCGTTGGCCGCTGAATGTATTGCTGAACAGAAGGGCAACCGTGGCTTCTGGGTCTTCGTGAATGAGATTTTCCATCACAGCAAAGGCAACGGTGCCGGTGTTTCTGACTTGGCCTCTGTTGTCACGGGTGTTGGTGCTGATCTGGATGCTTTCCGTGAGTGTCTCAGCTCTGGCAAGCACGAAGATAAAGTTCAAGCTGACATCCAGAAAGCCAAGAGTTACGGCGTTAATGGTACTCCAGCAACCTTTGTTGTAGACAACCAGACAGGCAAGAGTCAGCTACTCGGTGGTGCTCAACCGGCACAAGCCATCATGGCGGTGATGCGAAAAATGATGATTGAGTCGCAACAAGACGACTCAGCGAACCAATAAAAACTTTCACATGTGAAAGTGGAGTGAGAACTGATGATCAAGATTACAACTAAATTGGGGTGCCTTCTGGCGGGGCTGCTTGTCCTGTCGGCTTGCTCAAGCGTCCCTCAGACAAGCAACGAATACACGAAAGCCCTGGATGATACCAAACAGGTATGTGCTGCCTGTGCTCTGGTTGGTAATGACCTGCTGGTTGCCCTCAACAAGTCATGCGACAAACCCATAACCCCGGAGACTCTAACCAGCGTCATGAACAGTAACTCGATGTTTGCCGCCATGATGGCAATTAACTCCATTGGTGGAACCGACCTTTATCAGGTTTACCGTGATGCGGCTATCGACACCCTGCGATGCAATGAGATGGACACTTGGCCTGAACGGACCAAGGTGCGTTTCCAGCAGCCCGACATGCAAAAGGCGCTGGCCTTGAGGGTTTCTGTCAGACAGCAGAATGCAAATTAACTTTCACATGTGAAAGTCAGGTCCCTCAGGGGCCTGATTTCACTATGAGGTGTACCAATGGAGTTACAAGAAGCAAAAAATGCTCTCGATAGCCTTCACCCCCACAAGGCCTCAGCCCCTTTGAGGCTTGTCATCCACCAGCCTGGAGGGATTGGTGGAACCCCTACCGTAGGGGTGAAAGCAATTCATGCTGGGTTTGATTGGGACAGCAACACCATCCTGATCTACCCGGAAGAGCAGCTCACCCGGTTGACGCCGGATGAGGTCGCCGCCATCACGAAGTCAGTATCGAAGGGACAGTCCTGGCATTCATATCAGCAGTTCAAGAAGTATCGGGAGCAGTTGGCCGAAGCCACGGAGGAAATTAATAGGCTCAGGGCTGAGCTGGGCAGGTATCAGAATAACGGGAGGGGGTAATGCTAAAACGCGGAATTATCAATCTCGCTGCTAGTTACATCATTGTTGATGCCCTACTCCGGAATGCAGCAATTTGGATCTTTGGCTTGTCCTTCTCCATTGGTGGCACTTACGTCGCTGGCGAGGCCAGTACATGGGGCGTTTACCTAGCCACTTCTGGTGCAATGACACTCTGTTCTGTCGTAACAGCCTACCTGCTCGTGACCTATCACCGCTGGGGGCTGATGACGGCCAGGGTCTGGCTGCTATTGAGTGCCTGCCTAAACGGCTATGCCGTCTATTTGAGCAGCCACAACATCCAGTTGGTGGTGGCACTGCTTTCCAGCCTGTTTATTGCTTTGTGGATGCTCAAGACCCTTGAGCAACCAGCAGTGAAGGGGACGTACAAGGTAATCGCTGATCTTCACCGTCAGCTATGGGGAATGTTGAAGGGACAAACACAATGACGACGAATACTCAAAACGCGAACGCCAACCAGGTTCGGTCTTTACGCGACATGCTTGTCCCCGCCCTGTTGTTCTATGTGGTGATGACGGCCATGTTTGTGGGTCTTGACGCATTCATGGATAAACCCACCAGCATGAACCTGCCATTTATGCCGTTCCTTGTCTCGATGGTGAGTTTTACCAGTGACGCACGTCGAGCGTGGGACTGGCGGAACGGGACCAAGGTTGTGGCCGTATTGACTGCGGTAGCCATGCTGTTGGCATTCATCTATCAACTCGCGGTCGGAGAGGTAAATCTCTTAGGGGTTGGTATATACCCGGCCACAGCCATCCTTCTGTTGGCAATCACCTGGGTGATTCGCGCTATCGGAAAGACGGCTCCTTTCCAGTTCCTGGGGAGACACCTGGCGCGGTTTGGTGCATCGAAGTGGGTCCAGCGTACCGCCGCAGTCATTGTGCTCGCGGGTGGCCTTGCCATCACTGTCTATGCCTACTGGCTTAACCACGGGAGCTGATGATGATCATTGCAACGAAGAGCGGCTTGCTGGTGGCCGCAGAACTAATCAAGGAAGAGGCCGGGTACTGGCTACTACAGCCTCGTGACCAAAAGACGCCGGTCAGAGTGAATAAGCAAGATGACAATAAACGCGCTTTCACGCATATGGGAGACGCCCTTCGCTGGGCAGGTGATCCTGAGCTTGCAAAGCAGTTCGATGCCGAGGGGGAAGAACATGCAAATTCGTGACTACATGACAAAGTTGTTTGAAGCATTTGGTGATGTAGAAGAAGTCACCCGAGAAATGCTTCTGGAGCAGGCGGAGCTCATTCATACGATCAGCGATAAGTGTCAGAGCACAGGCCTGTTTCTGGATAGTCAGGTTCGTTTCAACCAGTTCGTTCAAGAGATTGAGGCTGACGACAATGTAGAGGATCGGTTGCTTCATGCTTGGTGCTGGGTAATGGACCGAATAGTGAAGGCACCAACATCCTTTCACATGGATGGGGCTGTGATTTTGACAATGCCTCTGGTCGCCAGATACCTGCCACCAGTTGAACGGGAGCCGGAAACCATCGTGGTGAATCTCGATGAGGACTACAAGGCTCCTGTAGGCAACCAAACACTCTGCGAGCTCATTATGGAACGGAGGCATTGGCCGCAAGGTGCAACGTGCGCGACCCAAGAAGCGGATGGTGAAATCCTCTACTGGGACGCCCCGGTTCAGGTAGTAGAGGAAGGCAGAAAGGCCGCTGGCAAGCATGGCATGATGGCTGAAATAGGATTAAAGCATCAAGTAGACTTTTGGTTTTCTGACATGGCCGAAACTCGGCTCGCAACCGATTGGAACACCGCCGTCATCACACCTCACTGCTTGCTACTTTCCTATCTTGATGTGCTCCAAAAGAACAAAGTGCCGTTTGATGAGGGGGTGCGGCTCGCTGCCGAATGGGTAACGCAACTTGGTGGGGAGTCTCGTAAAGATACCGAGGAAGAGCCGGAAGCTGATGCTACGGTGCTTTCCCTTGGGCGAGCCACAGCTCATTGCTTTAAACCTTATCCGGACACACAAAATTTCTATTACGAGGCCTAAGCCTCACCCAAACAGGAGGATCAACATGCGATACCAGGTATTTAAAACGAAGGAAGGGGGCCTGCCGGTGTTTACTGCACCGTGGTACTGGTTGGCCTCTGCCATTGCTCACTGGTCATCTCTTAACTGGGATGCCTGTCGAATCGTAGACAGCAAGGCGGATAAAACAATGCTCTGCTGGGCCAAGGCTCTACCGGCTGCAAAAAAGATGGAGTGATTATGAGGTTCGGTTTTGCAAAAAAGACGGGGATTTCAGCGTTCCTATCAGCAATGCTGGTGCTGGCTCCTCATGTGTGGGCAGAGACCTTCACTGCAAAGGTTGTGGGGGTGTCTGATGGTGATACGGTCAAAGTGCTAACGGAACAAAGCTGCGATACCGGAAAAGACTGCCGGAGTGGCAAGATCCAGTACCGAGTAAGGCTCGCGGAGATCGATACTCCAGAGAAAAAGCAGCCATACGGCTCAAAGGCGAAGCAGGCCTTATCAGATCTGGTGTTTGGTCGAATGATCAAAGTGGAGCAAATCGACAAAGACCGTTATAGCCGCCTGGTTGCCAATCTCTATGTCGATGGCAAATGGGTCAATGCCGAAATGGTCCGTTCTGGGAGTGCGTGGGTGTACCGGCAGTACGCCAAAACACCGGAGCTGTTCAAGCTGGAGACCGAGGCCAAAGCCGATAAGCGAGGTCTCTGGGCATTACCGGAATCGGAGAGAACTCCCCCTTGGGAGTGGCGAAGAAAGCACTAACCACACCCCAGAGTATGCAGGTGTAAACAGTAACCAAGAAAACAAACAGGAATAACGATGAACAAAAGCGAACTGATTATGAAAGTGGCCGAAGACGCTGATATTAGCAAAGCAAAGGCCGAAGCTGCGGTAAATGCGCTGATCAACTCAGTGAAAGAGGTGCTTAAAGCGGGTGGGACAGTAGCGCTTACTGGGTTTGGTACTTTCCACGTTAAGGAACGCGCAGCGCGAACCGGACGGAATCCCCAGACTGGAGAGAACATCCAGATCGCGGCGGCCAACATTCCTGGGTTCAAAGCTGGTAAGGGGTTGAAAGACTCCGTGAACTAGATCTTAATCATGTGACACATGAATAAGGTTTACATAAGGCTCCTTTCGTGGGAGCCTTATTCATATCAGACATGAATAAGGGGGCGGAATGAGGTTGTCGTCAACTCAAAAGGACGTTTTGTTCATTCTATACGCAATTGAGGCCGGTGGAAAAGCCGAGCCTGTACCAGGTGTAAAAATACTGGAGATGATCAACTCAGCTCGCCAGAGCGGTATTCATGGAACGAACTTCCGAACGTCATGCCACACGCTGGTGGAGAATGGCCTGTTGAACAAGTACCGGAATGCTTCTCTAAAGCTGGCCTTTAGGCTGACCGACGATGGCAGGGAACGTGCAGGAGAGATATACCGCAAACGGCTGGAGGAAGTGCAAGATAAGTAATACGCCCCATAACGGGGCGTATCGAGTTAAACGGCAAAGCCGTAGTGGGTGCCGTCCGGAAGTTCAACATCGAGGCGTAGCTTGCCACCGGAGGCCTCAACGTACCGCTTAATGGACGACAGCTTGAGATCTCGTCCAGGTTTTTCCATCTCGGAGACTGTCGGCTGTCTCACACCCAGAGATGCAGCAATTTCCCCCTGGGTAAGGTTCATGCGATCACGAAGCTCTGCCAAGTGGATGTTCAGTAACATCTCAGTGGCCGCTTTCTGTGCTTTGGCAACAACCTCAGGCTTTTCTGTTGCCAGCATTTGGTCAAGAGTTCTTGCCATAACGTCACTCCTTCTTCAATTTATCCAAGTGCGCCGCAAACTCGCGGTCTGCAATTGGGATCATTACTTCATAAAACCTTTTCTCGTCCCCGGTCTTGTTACCGGCGCAGAGAAGAATCCCCTTACGCTTTGGATCGAACGCAAAGAATGCCCTGATAGGATCTCCTTTGCTTTGGACCCGCAGCTCTTTCATGTTGCTGTAGGATGAACCGTTAACAGTATCCGCGTATGGTCTCGACAGCATGGGACCTCTATCTCGCAGCACCATCATCGAAGCCAGCACGTTGGCTCTATCGGTATCATCCAGTGCATCGAACCACTCATCAAAGGTGTCAGTTGTCTCGATGACCCACATGGTTTCTCCTTACTTAATATAGGTGCAATCCTATATAGATTCAAACCTATAATCAAGAAAAATCGGCGGCTATGGGGGACGAAATGCCGGTAAGTAGTCATGTGACTAAAATAGGGGGTAGAATAGGCCTCAATATAGTCATGTGACTAAAAGGTGTACTGAATGAACAACCTGCCCCTACTGCTCGACGCAAGAGAAGCCATTGACTACTACCACCAGCATCCAGACATGACTGATGCAGAAAAGGCCTATGTGGTCGCGTTCCTAAGCGGAGAGGGGCGCTCAAACAGTCAGATCAGAGAGGAACTGGGGATTGAGAAGGTATACACGGTTACACACCTGAAACGCGCCGGTACGCTGTCGGAGGAAGAGCTCACACTCTGGCTCAGAAATCCACGCAAGATCACCCTGGGACATGTGAGAGCCGTGGCTAAGTTACCTATCAGCAAGAGAGAAAAGCTCCTGAGGGATCTCCTGCATACCAGGACACCGGTTCATACATATGAGGCGATAGCGAAGGGCAAAGAAGTGGATAGGGATGCTGACATTAAGCGTCTGGAAACCCTGATGAGCGATGCGACGGGTAGGCCCATCAAAATTCGCTATAACCCCGCGAAGCGCTCCGGGGAGCTGACGCTGGGATTCTTCACGCTCGATGACCTGGATGACGTGTGCAAGGCTCTGGGGTTTGATCCAAGCGAGCAGATGTAAACCAGAAAACTTTCACATGTGAAAGTCTTGCAAGGTGTCTTTTTATTGTTTACAGTATCATAAAATGAATCTGTAAAGGTGCGCGATGAATGTGCTTCCAACGAAAAGCTGGCCTTGGGCGTTATAACTCAACCAGACCTGAGTGGCTGGCGGCGTACCGAAACGCAAGATGTATGAGAAGCTCAGGTAAAGAACCTGATGCTTCTCTTTCCGGGATAGCTTGGAAGGCGCAACTCATTGTTGCCCATGAAAGAGGCAGAATTGACAGCCTGGCTGTCCCTTTGGATGCCAGATTGATAGCAAAGAACCTCATCGACGAGATCCTTGCTGAGGAGAACTGATGGACGAAAAAATTACCTACGAAGAAATGCTTGAACAACTCGACCAGAAAGGCATCCGCGTCACCAACGGGGCGAGACGGCTTTATGTCGCGTTGAACAACGGAGTCAAAGCTGAGGTGCTGGGTAACTGCGGTCCCGCCACAATCAGCTTGGTTGACGGGATGATTGTTGTGGAAGAGCAGACTCTCCACTAAGGGCAGCAGCATGGGCAAAAAAGTACACATCATTTGTGGAAAGTGCGGCAGTGACGAGATGAACTTTGTCATCAATGGACACTGTCCAGACGATCCCCAGAATGTTGCCAGTATGTCCTGCTCAAATTGTTGCGAACTGACAGGCATAGCCGAGTGGTCGGAATTTAATGGACGTGAGCTGAAAGGTGAAGCCGTCGCCCTATCAACACCGGCAAACGTGAATGCTCTTCTAGGATTGCTTCGCCAGGCGATGGACAGCGTTGAGTATCGCCTCTATGGCGGGGGCATGTCATTGAGCGGTAATGATGCTGCCGAACTCATAGACCTCCAGGAGCGAGCTGAGAAGGTCTTGTCTGTTCTTCGGAGTGATCAGCATGAGTGATTTATACGAACCGCTTGAGTTTGTGTTCTGCGGCTTTAGGAAAGGGGACGCTGGGCTCTTTATCTCGGTAGCCACTTTGCGCGATGGTGTTTTAGGCCGTGAGATGTATTTCTCAAAGGGAAAAAGCAAAAGGCGCTGGGTTGTCGGTGGCATTTACTCAGGGGCCTCGTTTTCGGACAACGGAGCAAAAGGTCTGGATGATGCTCATTACGTTAAAGCATGGGAAGTGCAAGGCGACAAGATAGAGTGGCAAGCAAAAAGCGAGCAAGCCGAAGCCTTGGCGCGAAGCGAGAAACTTGAAGCCGACGATAGGAAGCGCAATGAACTCGAAGAGCTGATGCTACCCATCAGGAAGCAATATGGGGCATTAACAAAGCGACGTGATAGGGCAGGGGCCGCAGCTCTTGAAGAAGCTGTCCTGAGAGCGCTGAGAGCGCCCATCAGGAAGGCTGAGGAGAAATAACCGTGGAGCCAGTCTTAGCTAAAGCATTCGCCGGTTTTAAAGTCGTAGCTGTAAGTGCCCATCAGATTGGCTTTTCGGCTTTTTTTGCCATTGGTGTTTGCTGGCGCTTTAGGGGTCGCAAGTACGCCATAGAACAGGATACCAACAAGTGCCGCTTGCCACGCGAAAACAGCAACCAGAATCCAAAAAGCAGCAGCCAGAACCGGCAGTTTGTGCAGAAGGTTGAGCACCGGCTTGGCCCAAATCACTGCCGGGATAGCCAGCACTGCGTAACCCCAGTTGGTTGCCTCAAGCATAGCCAGGCCAAGAACAACAACAGCCATCAGCGCGATATTCAGTACATGTTTCATGGTCATCTCTCCTTTTCAACTTACACTTTTATCCTATCACAGCATTAAAAAATGCAACTGTGAAAGGGCGTTTTTCATTCAAAAAGAGGTGACACTTTGAGTGCAATTATCAGCAAGTGCGGCATGTACAGATACCGTCTGGAAAGGGATGTGCAACCCGAAGGCCTTGTGTTCGGTTATTTTGGTGTAAACGGCTCTACGGCCACGGCCACCGAGGACGATCACACGGTCAGAAAGTGGATAGGGTTTACCAAGGTCAACGGAGGGAGGCGATTCATAGTCGGTAATGCTTTTGCTTTTCGGGCGACCGACGTTCGAGAGCTGGCTACGGCGGTTGATCCTGTCGGGCCTGAAAATGAAATCCACTTGGAAAGGATTATTCGGGATGCTGATGTCTTGGTGCCCTGCTGGGGGAGCCGAACTAAGCTGCCTAAGTCTTTGCATGTTCATTTGGACAGGCTTTTAGAGCAGCTCGTTGCATCTGGGAAGCCGGTATTGGCATTTGGCGTGACTGGTTCGGGGGACCCGAAGCACCCACTAATGCTTGGATATTCGACAAAACTTGTGCCCTGGGGAGGAAAATAATTATGTCGATGCTTGAAGCACGTTACTTCGTGGCAAAGATAAGCGATGCACAGGCCGTGCTCTGCGATGAGGAGCTGGCGACACTGGAAAGGCTGATCCGGAAGGTTGATGATGGCCGCAGAGCAAATGGCAAGAGCTCGCTTACTTGCGTTGTTGTCGAAGAAGATTGGCCGAACTGGCAGCAAACGGTTGACTCTGTACTTTCACTTGCTGACGGGAAAGACAACGATTGGACCAATGCCACACCAGAACAAATCAAGGCCTTTTGGGTCGATGACTCAGTTTGGAAAACTCTGGATGGCCGGGATAAATGGATTGAAGATCTCGACCTGCTGGTGGACGGTTCCCCGGTGGCTTCTGAGTGGGAACCTTTTGGCTTGGAATCAGGGCAGTCTGTCGTCATACGAGGCGGATGGATAGAAGGGAATGCCTTGAGTGATGATGGCGTACCGCTAGTGCAGGCATTCGTCGCTTGGAAACAGGGCCAAGACAACCACTAAAGGAAAATTACTTCGGAAGGGCGGCTATGGCCGCTTTCTTTTTAATATTTACAGTATCACATAATGATACTATGATGTTGTTAATTTACTTGGGGAGGCGCTTATGCTCACTGCTAAATGTATAGGGTGCGGATGCACCGATGATCACGCTTGTGTTGAAAACGGTCAACCGTGTCACTGGCTTCGCGTGAATAGAGTGGAAGGTATCGGGGTCTGCTCTTCGTGCCCGGATGCTCTCAATCAATTCGCATCGACCAGCCAGGAACAAGCAACTGGACAGGATGACTACCGGAACAGTCCAGAATGGAAGGATTTTTCATCACGCATTGGTAATGCACTATGCGGGGGCCGGAGCAAAGCAAAGTAAGGTAAAAACGGCTATGCCGTTTTTTATTTGTCTATTACGGCATCACATTATAAGCCTGTAAATGCTGAATCTGTAATTGCCCAAAATGGGCGTGAGCAGGGGCGGGGTGTGAGGTCGTTCTAAGGCAAAATACTTTGTACTGGCAGAACAAAGAAAGAATGAACTTTCACATGTGAAAGTTTTTGGGGTACGGGATGGAACAAGCAATTCAAAGTTACTTGGCTGACGACCGGCAATATCAAGACAGGATTACCGCAGCTCTCAGCCAGGTTGAAGAGAAAGGTGCAGAGTACGAAGCTCTTTGCCAACAGCGTGCTCAGTTGGGGATCTGGCAAAAAATTATAACGTTCTGGCAGTTTCGTCGAGACATCGCCGTTATACGTTCAGCACTAAAAGGCCATAACAGCGATTTGCGGTATTTGCGCCGTGGGAGAGACCAGCTCAAAGAGGGATTGGTTTCTCGGGCCGTGAAGCAAGCGATTGACGGTAGCCAGATTCTGGAACGAATCACCCAAGCTCAAGATAGGCTTGACGCCGCATCTCGACTCCACGAGAGCAACAAGCGACTGGTGGACATGGGGCAAAAAGCCTTACGTGAAATCAGTGAGGCCTCTTCCAGTATTTCATCAGCACAAACAATGGAGGTTCTCGACCTTGTGACTGACAACAAGGGCATTTCCGTCATGTCGTCGATGTCAAACTCCTCGGCCAGCAGTGAAATAGACGATGCGAAGAGAGCTGTGAAAGCCTTCGCAAATGCGCTGGGGGATCATCGTGACATTGTGGGCTCACTGCACCACTCAATGGCAACTGAGTTTATCGATCTGGGTATGGACTTTGCCGGTTTGAATGATGGTTTCGACTTTGGGAGCGTCTTCTCGCTGTTCAGCTTGTCGTCTGCCAGTTCCTCTCTGGACAAAGTAGAGTCTCGCGTTGAATCTCTGATGCCAGATCTAAGACGAGCCGCCTCCAATTCGGCAGCAGAGTATGCCCGTGTTAACGAAGAGTTCTTTGGCCTAAAACAACAGGCCTGTTGCCAAGTGCATGAGTTGCTGGTGACAAATGGTATAGACGTGTCAGTCAAGCGCGTTGAGTCCGCCGTGAACAGCTACAGAGTTGGAAGGTGATATTTACAGCATCATAAAATGAACTTATGATGTGAGGTGATCAACAAGTCGAAATTTATTTAAAGGATAAGCGATGAGCGATATTACACGGCAAATGGACAAACTTGAGATTCCAATCAAGTTGTCCTTTCCAGTCATCAACGTTAGCACTTTTGAGCTGGGCCGTGCAGAGAGCGTTTTCTCTGACATTGCAAAGAAAGTCGGCAAGCACTTTATTGTGATGCCATTCAAGAAGCTGCCCGATCCAGGCACGATGAAGGCAATGGTGGACGAGTCCAAGAAGTCCTCCAAAAACGGTGTTGTCGTGTTCGACACTTTCTTTTTCGACCGACAACGTGCAAACCCGGAAACACTCCCAGCCCTCAAGTCATCACTGACCTATCTGGAGAATGAGGGGATCAACTACATCATCGCTGGCAAAGACGTCTTCAATGAAGAGTTCGTTTATCACATCGATCTCCCGGCTATGAGCAATCAGGAAATCCTGAAACTGCTCCAGACCTGTGAAGATAACGTGAAAGATGGTGGAGTCTTCGAGAGCAACGAACGTGCTGTCATCGCAAACCACGCCCTGGGCTTGTCACACACCCAGATGAAGAACGTCTTCACCTATTCCGCTTACTTGAAATTCAAGGGTGAAGAATACCTGGGCGAGATCCGAAAAGAAAAAGCTCACATCTTGCGTGATGTCGGCCTCGATGTGCTTGAGGCCATTGATATTGGGAATGTCGGTGGGCTCGAAAACCTCAAGGAGTTTCTCCAGATACGTAAAGCCGGTTGGGACAAAGACCTTCCGGTAAAAGGTGTCCTTCTGGCCGGTGTACCTGGTGGTGGTAAATCGCTGACGGCAAAAGCCGCTGCCGGTGTACTTGGCACTACCTTGGTTCGCCTGGATATGGGCCGTTTCTATAGTAAGTATCTCGGTGAAACCGAGCGCCAGTTCAATCGTGCATTGCAGACCATTGAGCAGATCGCACCCGTTGTTGTGTTGATTGACGAGATGGAGAAGTTTTTTGGTAATGCCGATGGCGAACACGAAGTATCCAAGCGCCTGCTGGGCTCTTTCCTCTACTGGCTTCAAGAGCGCAAGGAGAAGATCTTCATTGTGGCGACGGCCAACCGGGTTCAGTCGCTGCCTCCTGAATTGATGCGAGCTGGCCGCTGGGACCGAGCATTCTTCATTGATCTGCCAAGTGTGGCTGAGCGCCAGAAGATTTTCGAGATCCACCTCGCCAAGCAGAAGGCCAACATCGCCGCGTTCGATATGCCTACGCTACTGCGTACCACCGAGGGATACACCGGGGCAGAGATTGAACAGGCCGTCATTGACGCGATGTATCTGGCGAACGCTCAGGACAAAGAGCTCAACAATGAAGCGCTGGTGGATGCGGTCACTCGCATTACCCCGACCAGTGAAACTCGCCGAGAAGACATCAACCAGATTCGCAGTTTGCGGGATCAAGGCTTCTATCCGGCCAATAACTTCGATGTTCAAGAGCAGAATGGCTCTGGACGAAAACTCGCCATCGAGGACTAAGCGATTAACTTTGTCATGCCGGAACACGGCATGACCCCCGAAACAACTCAGGAGTGATGAGATGAGCCATATCGTAAAAGGCAAGGTGCAGGTCGCCTACAAAGACAAAGAGCTGCTGTTGAAGGCTCTGGAGGGAGTTGGCGTCGTTGTTGAAAACGAAAAGCTATACCGCGTGGGCGCTGGCTACACCTTCGAGAAATACCCGATTGTTCTGATCGACCAGAACAACAAGGAGCACCGGATTGGCTACAAGGAAAAAAACGGTGTTTGGGAGCAGTACCAGGAAAACTACGGCTCTTATGGCCGCTGGACGCAGCAGGCAAGCAGCAAGGTGCAGGATCGCTACATTGCCTTCCACTACGAGCAGCAGTTGAAAGAGGAAGGTTTCAGCGTGACGGTGAAGCAGCATCACGATGGCACTTTGGAACTGGAAGCTGAGGAAGCTGTTTGGTAATAGCGCCAAGGCAATCAGATTAGTTGAACTTAACGACGAGGTGACAAAGTGAAAAAGGTAAACATCAAGATCAAGGGCGGCAAGATTGCTGCCGATTTCACGGGGTTTCAGGGTAAGACCTGTGAAGCGCTGGAGCAGCGTATTCGCCCGGAAGAGCTCGAAGTCGAAGAAAAAGAGCTGAAACCCGAGTACCACTTCAATGCTGGTCAAACCCAGCACGAAACGGAACAGAACGAATGGTGATGAGAAGGACAGGGCGCGTCCCCCTTCTTTTGCTGGTTGGTCTCATGGTCGCAGCTCCTGCGGCCTTTGCCAGTGACTTTGTGACTGGCGTAATGGTGGGGCAAATGCTCTCAGATGACTCAGGCAGCAAGAAGGTAGAGGACACTGGCCCGGAGAGCAAAACGGTCATTGATTACCATGACGGTCAGCCAGTTGTGACCAAAGTGGAGGCCTTCAAAAGCAATAAATGGCGCAAACTGGATGGCCCTCAGGGCGGCTATTTTGTTTGCCCAGGTGAATACCGTAGCTATTCGGGAAGGCTGCGTTGTCGCGTCCATGATGACGGGCTCAATGGCTTTATGGGCGGTATGACTGATGCTCAGGAGCTACCGCTCCAAGAAGCTCTGACCAAGTTGGAAGGTAAACCCATCTCCCTGCAAACCATTGAAGTCCACGGGAACAACCTGGCAGTCAAATACCAGTTAGCACCACCAGCACAAACGCACGTCAAAACTCAGGACCTGGGGGTGGTTAAGCAAGATGGTGAAATGCAGAAGGTTGCCAGCCAACCACCAGCGCTATCCATAGAGACTGCACCAAAGAGTGAACCTCCCAAGCAGATTGGTGCTGCACAAGACACCGACCGCAATACCAGTGCGTTTCAAAGTCCGTTCGAGGAGGTAAGTGACTCCATGATCGGTCTAATGGATAGCTCTTTCGTCAAAGTCATAGCGGGGTTGATGCTGGTGTTTGGGGTTGCTAGTGGAATTATGAGGCAGAGCCCATCAGGAATTGTGATGGGGATAATGCCTGCAATTATGATCATGACCGCGCCAACGGTTATTCGTACCATGTTCGATACAGGCGCGGCCAGTACCAAGCCAGTGGAAGATAGCGGAAGCTCATTTCCTTTCTTCTTGGTGGCAATAGTGCCGGTGCTGATTTTCTTTGCCTATAGAGCTTTTATGAACAACCGGAGCGACTCCGAAATTGATGAGTTGTTAAGAGAAGCCCGACGTGCTGAAAGGGCTGAACGACCAAGCAATGAGCCTCCCTCAGTGGATGAACTCCGTGAGCGCCAGCAACAAAACCCAGAAAGAGAACCGGTGGTTGTCAGCTCATCAGCTCCGGCACCAAAGGTGCAAAAGGAAGAGCCAATCGAAGTACAGCCAGGCAAGCGCAAAATTATTTTGGATTAGTGGGGTAGGTTATGAGCAAAAAGCGCATCGTAATCAAAAATGGTGAGGTCTGCGGGTTTGCCGATGAGGTTTCCTTCAAAGGCCTTGAAGTGCAGGAATACAGTAAAACAAGGGTTTCGCGCATCGTGCCGACGAGCGGCATTCTAATGATTGCGTTCTATGTTATTCGCGGACTTTGTTCAGACGAGTCAAAGATTGCGGCATGGACTCGTGTTTGGCGTTGCCAGTGGAAGGTGCTGATCGACGGTAAAAGCTATGGACCATTCAGCAGTCGTGCGGATGCTATCTCGTTCGAGAAGGACGAGATCTACAAACAAGGCAAATTCTTTGCCGATGCCACTCACGAGGCGGCAGTATGATGACACGGGCGGCTATGGCCGCGCTGTTATCCGCGTTGGTAATAGGCCTTGTGTCTGATTTGTCCGCACAAGAGCTGGTGGTAAGCCAGGTGGCTATAGACAAGTCCACTGAGGTGGAGAAAGAAGCTACCTTCCACAACCGCAAGTGGGTGTTAAGGACGGGGCAGGTTAGTGGATTCTTCATCTGCCAAGGAGATAACAAAGACATTTACTACCGGCATGACAGGGTGGGCGCTCACTGCCAGAAGACATCGACTGGGTGGCGCAATGTACTGGGTCTCAGGGACGATGTTCCGGAAGTTGAGCTGAGCGTGTACCTGGGGACCGTTGAAGGTGTCCCCGTGAAAGTCCTTCATCAGGAAGTGGATGGTTACGATCTGAAAGTGCAGTACAAGGTTGCACGTAAAGGGTCAGCAAATGAGTGAGAGTGTGCGTCGGTCAACGCCGATGGTAAAGATTAAAATCCTGCCGAGTTTCGTAGGGGTTCCCTTCCCGTCGGTGCTACTTATCGTTGCGGGGCTCCTTAATGGCCCTTTGTGGGGCTTTGCCGCATTCGTCTTTCATATCGTCATCAAGCGGTACATCTACAGAGAATACCGGAGGTTGCCATATCCGATGCCAACCGGCTCAAGGCCTATGGATGAGTTGAGCGAGCTCCTTGTAAAGGGGATACCGGAGGAATTTTTCCGGCGGCTTGACGCAGCTTGCAGCTCTGATGCGTCAGTACAAATAACCTGCCCAAAGAAATACCGGCTGCTCAAAATGTCGTTGAATCGCTATGCCAACCGCGCTGGTTGTTACCCGCAGTTCCGGGAGGGGGATGAAATAGCGATTGAGGTAACAGAGCAGAGACCAAGAAAAGCAGGAGCAGGGAAGGGCTTTCCAAGTATTCAAGTTCTGAAAGCGTCAGAGGGTGTTCTGAGTGAACCGGAGCAGCCTATCGAAATTCAGAAAGATAAGCGCAAGATTATCTTGGATTGAGGTGGGTTGGAATGCGGTCATTTTTATACAGAATATTGCTTCTTTGCTTCGTCATTATCGTCCAGATAGGGCTAATCGCCATTGATGCGAGCCCGTTGGTTGTTGCTATGTTCCTCTCGCTAACAGCTTTAGTCGCTGGGGTCTGGATGGCGTACCTTCATTCCCGATTTTTGATGGCGGTGACTCCAGTAGTTATCTCTGTGCTAATGGCGACCCTCGCCATGAAAATGTTTGAGCCGAGACTCTTTGTTTCTGCCAGCGAAAAAGGCTGGTTCCCTTTGTCATTGTTCGTCTCGATACCGTTTTACTTCTACTTGAGTTACTTGCTTGAGATAGAGGAGAAGAGACGTACATTCCGGGCCAATGTGATTGGGTTTTTGCGTGGAGTTTCGGAAGAGATCCGTCGTTCAACCAGAGAGCATAGAGATCAAGGTGAGATAAGACACGGTGGAACAGAGCTGGGGAGTATTGACGAACTACAAAGGGGCGAGGCCAAAGAGCCAGAAGTCATCAGCTCTACATCGGACCAGAAAGAACAAGGCACTCCCAAGCGAGACAAGAGAAAAATCATTCTGGACTGAACATGGAACAAATCAGAAAAGGCTTAACCCTCGAATACGCAAAAGAGAAGCGTGAGAAGCTCTTGGCGGAGCTCAAATCAGATGAACACTACAGCCAGACTGAAACAGTAGCCTATGGGCACCACGACCCGCTCAGCGTTCCTGTGGCAGCCTGCGATAGTTGTCATGGCCGGGCGCAAATGCAGAAGGTTATAGGTCCTCCTGTGCGCTGGAATATGGTCTGCCTGGGTTGTGGGAAGGCGATCCAACAAATCCAGAAACGACCGTGGCAAGCAGCAATGGCGTGGAACCAAATTAACTTGGGAACACAGGACTACAGACAACTGCCCCTCTTTGGACTTGGGAGTCTGTCTCCTGAATCAGCAAGACAGAGAATGGTGGGAATACGCAGGAACCTGGAGCTGAGAAAGAGCCTCGCCGGTATCGAGAGGACGATAGCCCACAAGGAAGGTCAACGCCCACCAGGGAAAGAGTACCAGCAACGACTGGAAGCATATCTGCAATGGGCCATGCTGGCGCTGAGGTTGCTCAAAGTCAAAGCAAGTTAGTGGTGAGAAGGAAGAGAGAACCCGGTACTGTAAAGCGCCGGGTTTTTTATGCCGCCCTGTTTACAGTATCAAAAAGTGATGCTATAAAGTGAGCAAGTCACAAGGAGAACCAACGAATGGCTGTTATCAACTCACTCCGCGCTCTCAAAGGCGTAACCGCCCCCGAAGAACTGAAAAAAGGGGATGGATTCACTATCTCTCCTCAGCTTCTGCTGGAGGAAGAAGGGTTTAACACCCGTGGCGCTTTCTGCGAGGACTACTACGAGCGCCCGGACATCAAAGCTGGTATTCGAGTGCTGGCCGATGCTTACAAGCGTGGCGACTATGTTCCGCCGATCATCGTCAAAGTTATCGACGGAAAGGTGTATGTCCGTGAAGGTCATCGCCGTCGCCGCGCCATCCTGCTTGCTATAGAGGAAGGTGCCGACATCCAGTTCGTGCAGGTCGTAGAGCACAAGGGCGATGAAGCCGAACAGAGCCTTCTGATCGCCACCAGCAACGATGGGCTCCCTCTTTCTCCACTTGAGCGAGCCGTGATCTACGCTCGGCTTGCAAACTGGGGGTGGAGCGACCAGATGATTGCCCAACGTGTTGGCCGCTCGGCTGAGCACGTTCGTATCGCCCGTGCCCTTTTGGAGATGCCTCTGGAACTGAAACGGATGATTCAGGAAGGCTCTGTGGCTGCCACCTACGCTCAGGAGCTCTACAACGAGCACGGCACCAACGCTGTTGAGATCCTGAAAAAGGCGCAGGAAGAACAGGCCAGTGGCAATGACGGCAAGAAGGCCCCGAAAAAACTGACCAAAAAGTCTGTCGAGAAAGGTCCCCGCCTGGGCAAAAAGGTGGTTGAAGCCATGCACCGAGGCGTGAGCTCTATTACCAGTCGTCTGGACAACATCAAGCCGAACGATGACGGTGAAACGTTCACCCTTACCCTGAGCCGGGAAGATGTTGATGCGTTTCAGGAGCTGAAAGCCAAGCTGGCGGAGCTGGAGCCCAAAACTGACGAGTCCAATGAAGACCAGCAAGAGCTGGATTTGGCGGGTAATCAGTAATGGGGCGCTGTACTGTTGAGGATGCCATCCAGTTGCTGGAAGGGGGAACCATTGTTGCGGTCGTACCGGCGTCATCCGGACCAGATACGCTGGTGGTTTCCTCTATCAGGCTTGAATCCGGACTGACAGTACAGTTTTCCCCTCCAGCGGCAGCCAGTGTCAGTGTTCAGCTCGCGGAGCTCGATGATGAACAGTGACAAGAAATCGTCTGAACTAGCCAGACTGAGGCGTCAGCATCAGCTAGTTTGCTCTGTCATCGCAGCCTTGCTCATCTGTGCAGGTATATATGGGACCGTTGCACGTTTGGGCTTCATCCTGATGGCGCCATTGTTTGTTATCGCCTTAGGTGTGTTAGTCGATGCGTTCCTGCCAAGGGTAAGTTGGTTCTTCTGTGTGCGGGACGTGAGAGACATATTTGGGTGGAGAAAACGATAGTGGCGAAGTTGAAGGTTTATGGCGGGATCACTTATGGGGCCGAGGGGCAGTTCAGAACTGTCGTTGCGGCCACAAGTAAGAGCAAGGCTGCTTCAATTCTGAATATCACGATTTACCAGATGAATAGCTGGTGGACGGAGACTTTTAACAAGTACGAGGTCGAGGCGGCGATGTCTGAGCCGGGGGCTATTTTTTCAAAGCCTCTCGATGGCAGAGACCCATTTGTAAAGCAGGAAGGATAATTGTGAGAAGTGTTTTTGTATGGTTGAAGGCCGGGGCAATACTGGCTTTCCTATTCTTCGGTATTGCTGGTGCTGTCAACCGGGTCTATTGGGTTAACAGCCAAGGTTTGAGCCAGGGGTCGATGTCATCCACATTGGTTAAAGAAAAGTTTGGCCTAGACCTTGGTGCAATGTGCCGTTATGACAAACCCCAGCATGTCGAGTTCAAAGTCCTTCCTGATCAGACAATCCAGTTCCGCTGCTCATGGTTTGAAGGTGGCGGATTAACCTGGTGGCCTTTCTACACCGAGCATGATGTAAAGAGCGCCGAGGCGACCTCTGTGCTCAATGACATATTCCAGGGTACGGAGGGGCATGATGAGTAGCCAGCTAGAACTCTTTCATGTCCAAGAGGCGTATGCCAAGGCCGATAAGCCGTTATCGAATGAGGAGCTCTACGATTCGGTGGCAGAGCTCGCTGGAATCCCGAAAAGCGCTCTGAATGAACAAAGTGAAATTGGCAAGGCAAAGGTCAAGCGGAGCAAGCTGAAAAGACAGATACGCTGGTATCAGCAAACCCTCAAGTCGATGAACCTTCTCCAGAAGGTGGACGGCGAGCGGGGTGTCTGGGAGCTCTCAAGCAAAACCAAGAAGGGCCTGCATGAAGCGCTAGGTGGCGTTCGACTGGTCGCTTATTCAACAAATCTTGGGCTGGCGGTGTGGTCAAACAACAAGAGCTTTTTCTCTGACCTCGATGAGCCGGTGCATCTGTGTGTGACATCTCCGCCGTTCCCGCTCCGTATACAGCGTGGCTATGGAAACGTTGATGAAGCCAAATGGGTGGATTTCATTACTCAGGCACTCGAACCGATAGTCAAGAACCTGGTGCCAGGAGGAAGCGTTGTCCTGAATGTCAGCAATGACATATTCGAGGCCAAGAGCCCCTCCAGATCTCTCTACGTTGAGCGAATGGTGCTGGCGCTCCATGATCGGCTTGGGCTCTCTCTCATGGATAGATGGCCGTGGATCAACCTGTCAAAACCACCAAGTCCGACCCACTGGGCTTGTGTGAACCGTTACCAGTTGTGTGCCGGGTGGGAGCCTGTTTATTGGTTCACCAACGACCCTGACAGGGTGCGTTCTGACAACAGAAGGGTCCTGATCCCTCATACAGAGAAACATCAGAAGCTGATGGCCCAAGGCGGTGATAACAGAGTGGTCAGTTATGGTGACGGGGCATATCGACTGAGAGGGAACGCATTCTCTAACGTCACGGAAGGACGGATACCGAAAAACGTTATCCAGCGCGGCCACCGTTGTGCGGATACTCTGGAGCTTCGGAGAATCGCTAGAGAACTGGGGTTGCCACCGCACCCGGCAATGTTCCCAACAGACATACCTGAAATGGCTATCCGCTTTCTGACGGAAGAGGGCGACCTTGTTGTTGATCCGTTCAGTGGGTCGAATAAGAGCGGGTTGGCCGCAGAAAGGAATAACCGGCGCTGGATCGCCTGTGACATCATTCTTGAGTACATTCGCACCCAGGCGGAAATGTTCACCGGCTTTGATGGATTTTGGATGAACCCGGCCATAGCAGCAGTGGGCGGGGGAGCGTTGAATTAAGAGAACAATGCCCATGAATTTAAGTATTATCGCAAGAGTCTTGCGCCAATTGGCAATTATTTTTGTCCTCTCCGTGCTTCTTGTGGCCGGATATATCTACTATGCCGGTAAACAACATCAGCAGGCAGCAATCAACTTTTGGGGTGAGCAATACCAGCCTGATGCCATCTCGACGCAAATTGATTGGGGGTTTATCGGTAATTGGGTTATTCCTCGCGGGGGGCCAATTATTTCTCCGGGCATTGCTGGAGTGTGTCCCAATACACCACTTCCCGTTGTGCCTCTTAAAACTGGTCCTGATGGCCGGGGTTATGTTCTCTGTGGCATTGGAAGTGAGGCTGTCGCTACCAGCTTTGATGTCAATGACATCCAGGATGAAGAGATACGAAACACATTAAAAACGATGTTTGAGGAAGAATTTGAAAAAACTGTTAAGGGGGATAAATGGACACTCAAGAACTGAACCACATGATAGCTGAGGCCTACAGCCGGGATTTGCAAAAGCCTGAGCTGGTATCGTTCAAAGAGGTGAGTCGCTGGGGGCGTAAGTACGGTTTCCCCGTCGTATGCACTCTGGCCGATGAAAGTGAAGAAAAGCAGATTCACTGGGCTGCCAGTTTGCTCATTCAAGTAGCCGGTACTTGGCCGCGAGAAGATATGCCGGAATTGCTCACACCGGAACGGGGCTCCGCGCTGTTCAACGATGCGATGCAGTTATTGGCGAATGGGCTTGGAGCAGCAAATCAATTGCGCTGACAGCACAAACCTTGTCAATAAGCGGCCTTCATGGCCGTTTTTTTGTTTAAAGTTTGTTTTAACAGAACCATAATTAGATATTGCAGTATCATTTTATGATCGCTACAATCTTTCACATGTGAAAGTTTGGGGGTGGTCTTGATCACCTGCGAGAAACCAAAATAGAGGTGGGTATGGCAAAAGTAATCAGCTTCGCCAACCAGAAAGGCGGAGTGGGTAAGAGTACCCTCTGTATCCAGCAGGCCTTTTATCTGGCGTTACAGAAGAAAAAGAAAGTGCTGGTCTTGGATATGGATGGTCAGGGGAACACGTCCTCTCGACTGGCCCCCAGACGAGAGCTTGAGGATGGTGACTACGAGCCCATCCTCACTGGAACCAAAACCGCAGAGCTGTTCGCTTACGAGCTGGACGGCATTGAGGTCATGCACTGCCCTTGCGGTGCAGACCTCATTCATACGCCGAAGAATGACCCGGATCTGTTTGAGATGGAGGCTGTGCCTCTTGACCAAGCCATGAATCCGGCTCGCCATTTGGCTGAGCTGTTTGAGAACTACGACTACGTGCTGATTGATTGTCCGCCTAGCCTCGGCAGAAAGCTGGTGGCAGCGTTGGTGATGTCTACCCATGTGGCATGTCCGGTAAAGCTCTCTGGCTTCGCTGTGGACGGCGTAGAAGGTCTCCTGAACACGATTATTGGTGTGCGCGAGGCATACAACCAAAATTTGGAGATCCTGGGCATCGTGATCAACGACATGGACCGCTCTGTCAATCACGACAAAGCCCTCAAGTCGCTGGAGAACACAGTTCCGGATCTGCTGTTTGAGAACAAAATTATGCACCGGCCTCCGCTCGATACGGCGACGACTGATGGCATCCCTGTCTGGGAGCTTCGCTATGGACATGTCGCGGCCAAAGAGGTTGAGGCGGTGTTGGAAGAACTATTAGAGAAGGTGGGCTAAGCGATGGCATTGAACAATTTAAAAGGCCTGTCCGAACTTGCTAAAGCCGCCAAAGGCAAGAAAGGCAAAGAGGTTCTTACCGTACCTGTTGACGACGTTGTATCCAAGGTCCAGGTTCGTAAGCGCTTCCGTAACATTGAAGAGCTGGCGGCAACCTTGCTGACCGAAGGGCAGCAATCTCCGATCATCGTGTTCCCGAAGAATGAAGAAGGCAAGTTCGTCATCCAAAAAGGGGAGCGGCGTTGGAGAGCGTGTAAACACGCTGGTATCGAGACCATTGACCTGGTGGTGAATGATAAGGTCCAGAACAATTTGGACGAGACTGCTGGTGAGCTGATCGAAAACATCCAGCGGGATGACTTGACTCCGGTAGAGATTGCCGAGGCGTTAAACCTGTTTATTGAAGAAGGTTGGAAGCAAAAGGATATTGCTGATCGGCTCGGTAAGAATATCACTTTCGTATCTACGCATCTGTCGTTGCTCAAGCTACCTGACTGTGTGCGTGAGTTATACGATAATGAAGTATGTTCTGATACAGAGACCTTGAATAACCTTCGTCTCTTGTTCGATCTGAATGAAGAAAGATGTCGCGCCGTCTGCGCGGTGGCTATGTCTGACGGGATTACTCGTAAACAAAGCCGTGAGCTGCTGAATGATGCCAAACGTATCAAAGACGAAATGGAAAAAGGCCCACTGACTGGCTCCCACCAGAATGATGAGCTTGGCGCTGGCAACACCGACGAGCAATCCCTCAACTCGGGTGGGGATGGTACGTCGGAACAAACCGGGAATGACGACCTGAACCTTGCCCAGGAGGAACTGGAAGGGGGTAAAAATTCCAATGGTCAGGACGATGATGACGAAGACCCTTTGCGTGATGAAGAGGGTGAGCACAAAGATCCTGTCAAGCAGCCAGATAACAGCGGCAAGGACAAAGATGAAGAAGGCGGTGATGCTCTTCCTCCTCTGCCGAAGGACAAGGAATGGAAGAACGTCCGGGCTGACAGTTTGATTTTTGCTGTCAACGTTAACCTGGATGGCGAGACCAAACGTGGAGTCATCATGACCGACCGTGTTGCTCTGGTTCCGTCTACTGTCTGGGTTAAAACGCTCGATGGCGAAGGCAAGGAAAAGCATGTTCATGTGCCTGTGTCAGACATTGAACTCCTGAGTGTCGAAGGCTAATAAAGGAGGCCCAGCCAAAGAGGTTGGGCCTGTCAAGAACAGGTGAATATGAAGATCTCACAGGACATGAAAAGAAAATTTGCTTTGGTGAATGCCCTGTCTAAAACGGAGAAGCCAAGTCTCCAAGACCTTCACAAGGCAACAAATATTCCTGAATCAACGATCAAGAGACAGTTGTCTGCCCTGCGTGATGAGTTCGGAATGAATATCTTGTTCGTCAGGGAGTCTACCGGCGAACGAGGTGCCACCGGCTACTACATGCTGACAGACTGGGGGATCTTAGACAGGTCTTCGTTCTTGAACCGGTACGGAAAACTGTAAGGTGCCATAGAGCAGCGCATTGAATGCAAAACCCGCCAATCGGCGGGTTTTTTTATGCTGCCACGGTAGCGGCGGTTGCTGGAGGTTTTTCGGCGTAGTAGGCGATGTTCTTGGTTCGTCTGCTAAGGGTGTCTATGCCGACGATACTCAGCGTTTTGGGAGTGGTATTGCGGGACTCGAAATAATGGAATAGCTGGATCATGCAGCACTTCACCATCAACGGATCGATGTCTTCCAGGTAGATTGAGGCTTCTCTCAATGCTTCGGGACCGTGGTTCTCGATCAGGTTTTCCATCCAGTGAATGGCGTTGATGCCAGAACCACAGCAGGGCTCATAAAAGTCTGCCGAAGACTGTGAGCCAACAATGAGTGACATCAAGCGGCCAATCTCTGGAGGAGTGGGGAAGTAATTGGTGCCCTTCTTGTGGAAGCCAGACATGCTTAGGACGTAACCCAAAACATCGCTGGTGGGGTCGCGCTTAATGGCGGCAGACAGGACGTGAGAGAGCTCGAAGGCGACCGGCTGAAGTTCTTCCGGGATCTCCTCCTTGGCTGGGTATAGGCCAGTCTGCAAGTATGCCCACTGGTCAATAAAGGCCTCAACAAACCGAGATGTGCCCATTCTGTATCGGGACTGCTCGATGAGAGATAAAGCCTTGGATGTAAGTTGCTGTGTTTCTGGTGACATAAGCGCTCCAGTTTGTTCTGACGAAACATTCAAGAGGTAGAAACGAAGAACCCCGCCGAAGCGAGGTTCTTTGCTTTCCTGCCTGATCGCCTTAATGCCGAAGCAAAGACGTCTTGATAAAGTCGGGGCAACCGGACATTTCCCGGTCGATGAAGTCCTGACGTTTCGCCAGCGGCCATTTCATGAACGCCGCGAGCGGGATGCGCTTATTCGTGTTAGTATTGCCTTGCAGCATAACAAAGCTCCTTAATTGCTTGATTGTGTTGTAAGGGCTGCAACGAAGGTCGAAGAGCGATGCGGCCCTTATTTATGATTATTACAGCATCATAAAATAATATCAAGAGACAATAAAACGATACCAAGAAACAAAACTTTCACATGTGAAAGTCTCCCCGCTGTCCACCTCGCACACTCCAAACGCCCAAACGCCCAAATAACTTGTCTATCTGCCCAAAATGGGCGCGTAAGCGTCCGATAGAAAGTAATTGTTAGTGAGATATTGACTACACGGAATATGGCTATATCATAGAATCATAAAATGATGCTGTAAAAGTGATATGTATGCCAAAGCAAGCAAATCATCTCCGTTTGAAGAAACCTTGCGCCAACTGTCCATTCCGGAAGGAGGGCGCTATCGAGCTGGCCCCTGGGCGATTAGAAGGCATCATCAACGACATCGTTGAAAACGACATGACGACGTTTCATTGCCACAAGACCGTGCACTCAAAGTCAGGTGGTGAATGGGATGAAGAGGGTAACTATGCACCTTCGGGACAAGAGTCGATGTGTGCCGGTGCTGCGGCTTACTTGATGAAAATAGGCAGGCCGACAGTGGCTATGCGAATTGCCTTTGCGTTTGGTGATGCAAAGGTGTCCGACTGGGACGAAGCTCAAGAGCTGGTTGTCGAGCCTTTGGTACAAGGGGACCGAAATGAGTAAGCGATATGCGGTAGTGCCGCATCCGAAACTGAAACGAGAGTACAAAGGTCGGCTGGTCAGAACTACTCGGGTACTAAAAAACGGCTGGGGGTTGATCCCTCTAGGGGCTGTGGCAACGGTCACGCATCAGTCTCCCAAGGGATCAGAACTGACCTTTGAACCATGCGACTGCTGCGGCCTGAAAGCCATTATCAGTCATGTAAGCATGGACTCCATTGAATTTATCGAACCGATTACTGAGGAAGAAGATGGACGAGAACAAGCTCAACATTGAAACGGTCGATGGGCACAACGAGCTGGTAGTCAGCTTTTTGTCCAGAATGGTAAGCCTGAGTGACGAGGAAAAGCAGACAGTATTGTCCTGCCTTCCGGACACCGGCAAACAAACAATCACCCAGCTCTATGAGGCGCTGCGTTCTCAAGGGCACCAGGATCTTGCAGAGAAAGTCGAACCATACCTCCAGCAGGGGGTGTTTGGGCCGATCTTCGATAACGCCAAGTCCAAGGTGTTCGTTCGGGACGAAGCGCCTTTTTTCCTCATGGATGAAAATCCTTTGAACTGGGATGACGCTAAAGCATTCAATCGCCTACGTATGAGTACGACCTGTGTTCTTGGCCGTGGCGGCTGGACTATCGGTGAGCGCTTTGATGACCGCTTTGATACCGAGGTGGGCGGAACACAGCTTATCGTCACTCAGTCACTCAACGAAAAAGGTGAGATTGAAGGAGGACTTCCTACCTCGATGTCGCTGAATGACTTTGCTGAGTTCCCTAAACAGCCAAGGCCTCCTCAAATAGTCGATTACCAGGAAGACAAGCGATACACGCTTGAGGAAGCGGAAGCTATCCCTGAGCTCGCACCAGTGGTTCAGCGTCTGAAAGAGCGCATCGAAGAGTATGAGGAGAGAAGAGCCCATGATTGACCTGACATGCCGCCTTTGTGCTGGTTCCGGTGTTTATGACTTTTCCCCTTCCAAAGAAACCTGCGGTATGTGCCAAGGGCATGGGAAATTTGTTGACGCCAAAGCAATGCTGGTGGCTGCCATCGAGCTGGCAAAGAAGCAACGCGAGCCTGTCATTGAAGTGGTAATGGGGTTGGTGCTCCAGGGTGTGGATGTTAGAGGGAAGGAGCCTGGAGAGCGGTTCAAGGCTGCTCAGGCCTTTAACGCCCCAGGGCACAACCTATTACGATACGGGTGGGATGCTTGGGAGCTCTATGCCCTCCATGAGGGTGTAAGTCCAGAACTTGCATCGCTTGGCCGAAGTGTGATGCGCGAGTGGCATAGCCATTCATGGGGCCGGTTCAGTGGAGAGGTAGGCTTTAACGCCGCCGAGATCATGATCAAACAGGCCAAAGACAACCCAGAAAAAGCAGAAGAGCGCTGGGCGTTCCTGCTTAGTGAAGAATGGATGGTGGAGTAATTGTCGTGACAGAACAAACCAATAAGAAATTGATGCTGGATGAGTCTCCAGATATGCCCCTGCAATTCAAGTGGAGAAAGTTTGGTGGTGCGATTTTTACTGCCACGCAAACAATGGAGCACGTCAAGGAAGGACGTAAGCTCGGGCCGACTCCAGCAGGGATGCTACCTCAAGAAGTGTGGCTGAACCGCCTGATCGCTATGGAAGAAACCCTGCCACGAGGGAAGTTTTTTGACAGATTCCGCCGCCGCGACAAAAACGAGCAGTATGACTTGGCCGCCGATCATCTCCGTCTTGTCGGACAGAAAAAGCGATAGGGGGATAGATGAAAGCCCAGGCATACCCACCATCAGTCATTCGTAAAGGCGCTGTGTTGTACGCAGCCCTTTATTACATCTCTGATGATGATAAAGCAAAGGTCGAGGTTACAGAGTGGATAGTTCGCTCTATTCAGAAACGACGCAACTCAACCAGCGATCAACGCTATGTCAATCTTGCCCAAAAGTTAGATGGGATTACGTGGGGGAAAAGGTCACGGAAGAATGGGGACTTTGGTTGGTTGCCATCTATACCGAGCTGGTGCTTGAAGCAGTTCCGGGAAGGTGGCGAATTGCCTTTTGGCGTTTATACGACGCGACTGGCCGCTCTCAAGTTTGCGAAAGTCAGCTTGCAGGAAGAGGTCCAATATTGCGAGGCCGAGCTGAAAAAGGCTCAGACAGAAGAGGATACTCAGGAACTCCAAGAGGAGCTGGCGGAGAACCAGAGACTTCTGAAAGCTGCTGGAGCAATGGTGAAGCGCGAGCAAAACAAGAAGAAAAGAGGTTGACCAATGTTACCGATCGTCTCCCCCTCCGTAGTAACCAAACAACTTGCGTTCAATCGAGTAGGCGATAAACGCAAGGTTAGGGTTTCGTCCAACTTTTTGGATGTTATGGGGTTCAAGCCAGGTATGGGCATCGCCGTTGAGCCAGGGGAGGGGATGGGCGGTTTTTCGGTGATCCCAGCGACCGATGAACTACAGACACACCAGGTTTATCAGCGCCGGTATCAACCAAAGAGTCGCTCCAACAACCCGCTGGAAACCGTTATTGAGTTTTCTGGACAAGGGCTCATAGATAAGTGCTTCCCTCGCTATACAGAGCGTTTCCACGTCGAAATGCGAAAAGGTCGAGTAGTCTTCACTCCCGTCGCAAACAGAGCCTTTGCCATTGCTGATCGGTTCAGAAAAACCAGCCCTTTCCGTGCCTTTGTGGCATTGACTGGCGGGGTAGACATTCATGTTATGGAATCGCTTGGCTGGAAGGCTGAGATTGTTTTGGAACATCGTCCAGTTGAAGCCAGAGACAGAGCATCCGGGCGGAACCTGAGTGAAGTACATGCGCTCAATACGCTGGTGAACAGCTCCCCGCGTATCCTGCTGAATGAAGACATTCATCACCTGGAGCTGGATCGCCTTGGAGCCTTGCTGGCGGAGTGCCCACCAATTGGTTTGGCCCATTACTCGTTGGGGTGTGATGACCACTCAAACGCCAAAAGTCCAAGGGACAAAGAGCGTTCTCTTGAAGATCTCTCCACCATGCTCGACATGGTTTACCCGGCACTAAAACAGATCGAGGTCGTGAACCCTGCCGTCGTGCTGGTGGAAAACGTCCCGAACTTCAAAGCATCCGGAGCCGGGGCGATGATGGGAACGACACTGCGGCGGATGGGGTACTTCCTCACTGAGATGGTCTTGAACGGTCTGGATTTCGGCGCGTACCAGGGGCGAGAACGCTATTACATGGTGGCGTCGGTCTTCCCTGGGTTCGTTCCACCGAAACCTGAGCAGAGAGCTGGTGGACGATTGTGGCCGGTGATCGAGAAGCACCTCGGGGATTGTGCAGACGTCACAGCGTTGAAGTCAATTCAGGCCAGAGAGTCAACTTCTCGCAGGATGCCTGCGTTCTTGACGAGAGAAAGCACCAGTTGCCCGACCATCCTCAAGTCTCAGGATCGTGGGGTAAAGGATGCAGTGTACATCCAAGACGGTGGCCGCATTTACAAGCCATCGGTCGATCTGGTTCAGGAGTTGATGTCGATACCTGATAGCTTTGATATTTCGTGGATGGCAAAAGAACAAGCGACAGAAACACTTGGGCAGAGTGTGGATTACAGATTGCATTCAGCGGTCATGGCCGCAGTTCGGGATCACCTGAATGTGAATTGCGGTCGCCATACCGTGGTGCAGCACGGTATCAGAAGTAAGGAAGGTAAATAATGGCAGTCATTTACTACGGCGAGGGAACCCATGACGCCGGTTTCGTCGGGTTCCGTGTCGCACGAACAGTTGGGGTGGCGGATGATTACCGGCAGGAATACTTCTCCTTGAGAGAGTATTCCTACGCAACAGCTCACCGGCTGGCCTACAGCTTGGACCGAAAGTGGGAAGCTGAGGCAGAAGAGGTGAAGCGTCAGAATAAGACTTGTAAGCGGCGACGCAACTCCGGGCCAAATATCATTGCTGAGGGGCTGAGGGCTTATATCAGTATCGAGAACCGGAGCCGGATGGGGGTGAAGAGAACCTACTTCGCACCTTGTTTTCTCGTCACAAAGCCAGGCTACGGCAATGGGGATATTGTTTTCAGGATTTCCACTCATGGCTACGCAGAAGCCTACGAAAAGGCGGTGGAAAAATATTGTGAGATCCATGATTTGACGGATGAGCAGTATGTTGAGTTGCTTGACCGTATGCCGAGTACAGAGGTGTTCACTGGATACCTGCTGAATGCTCTTTTAATACGCGGTCATCGCGCCACAAAAGCTGAAATACTGAGTAAGCTGGGGGCTGCGAAGAATGAAGATGACATCACCAATAGCAAAGGGAAAAGCGGCCACAACAGAGTGCGTTGCCCAGAGTATCGGTGGGCGCAATAACAGCGCCAGATGTTCAAACCATGTTTTATAGCAACACCTCTTTGGGGGCGGAATTATGTTTTTTGATAACAAAGTAGAATCTCACTCGCTCGTAATGGGAGCCAGCGGGAAGGGCAAATCGGTCTTGTCCGAACAAGTGCGGAAAAACGCGAGGCTGCGCGGTGATCTGCTGGTGGATACTGAGATGTACCGTGAAGGTCGAGGGTTGAAACCATACGAGCATGAGTACGCTCGTCGCTTAGTTCTGGGGCTAAGTGGACCGTTGCCGCGTGAACTGCGTGGGAAGCCGGTGACGGTTATCTCTGATGTGTCCAGACCAAAAAAGGTAAAGCGTCAGCCAAAGCAATTTGTTAAGACCGTAAATGGCGTCACCCTTGAACGCCAATTGGTGGCAGATGCAAGAGACCAGTTGGAAATGCAAACAGGCGTCTGGCTCAAACAACCTCAGCTCATCGAGCTGATGGAAGAGTCGGGCATAGACGAAACTCTAGCCGATTTTGGTGAGGCTGAAACACAGATCCGAGAAATGCTGGCGGATGCGTTGGCGATGAAACTGGTAGGGCGCTCATGGCCCAAGTGTGGAGCCCTCTATAACGCGGCAGAAAAGTCCGACGTTAACTTTTCCTCCGAGCTTGATGCTGCGGCAAAAGAAGCTGGATACATGGTTCGCTGAATGGGATTTGGTGTGGACAAGATAGATCGGCAAAGTTGGCTCGTTAAATTCAGGCGAGCGAAGTGTCAGGACACTTTAGACACGATGCGGGATGCGGCCATTCGCAACTATGAAGGGAATATTCGTGTTATCGCGGATATTGTATTGGCCCATGAGGCGAGAGAGACAGAAATTGAAAAAGGGATGTTTTGTCTAATAGTTAGATAGTCTGATGAGCTATCAGGTGGTGATTATGAAAAAGAGAATACTTCATCTGCCCGTAAAAAAGATTTACTTCGATCAGATCAAATCTGGAGAAAAACCAGATGAATATCGCCTCGTCACAGACTACTGGATAAAAAGACTAGAGGGGCGCGAGTATGATGAAGTCCATGTTAAGTGTGGCTACCCAAAGGCTGGAGATATGTCCAGGATAGAGATTCGTCCTTGGCGTGGCTTCTCAAGGAACGTCATAACGCACCCGCACTTTGGAGATTATCCGGTTGAAGTATTCGCCATCCATGTGAATTGATTTTGGTATTCTGATTTAAAACTATTGTAGCTCAGGTATCAAAAGAACTTGGGTAATTAAAGATAAGGGGCCGACGGCCCCTTAATTGTTTTAGTTTGTGAATATTGAACAATCGAGGTGGGATAGCGCTTGTTCGTAGCTACCTTTGTGGTTCGTCTTACGCAGTGCCACCAGCTCAACAATCAATTGGCTTAAAGCCAGTGATTGAGGCTCCCAGACGCGCTTGCATTTGTCAGCCATGTTGGCATTTACGTCTGTAATGACGTAGAGGAAATCAGGGACGTCTTTCAAGGTCCCCAGGCCTTTTGCCATATCAACAGCCTCAGGGTTTTGATAGCTTCGAGTGGCGCTCAGGTCATCGTGGGAAATATAGCTGGCAGATGTCTCAGCGAAACCTAACACCATGCCTTTTCCTGCGCTTTTTGCAATGGCCGAGCCGATAGCTAGAGTTGGCATGATGGCCTGACCTATTTGGCGGGTAGATGCAGTTGCCAAGCCTGAGGCGATGTTCTTCCCGGCATCTTCGGCAGTGGCAGAGCTGGTTGTGAGCATCGCAGTTAAAATGATTTTTCCAAACATACTTAATTCCTCTATCAATCCATAAAGTCCGACTTTTTGAAGGGCATAGTGCCTTTGCAATCGGGATACGCTGTGCAGCCCCAGAACTTAGAGGCTCGTTTCTTGCCAGGGGCTTTTCCTTTCCTGAGACGCATCGGGCTACCGCAATCTGGGCAGTCTGGACAATCCTCCGCCGCGATACGTTTCTCGGGTTTCCCTCGGTTGTCTGGGAACGTCTTCTTGCAAGCCTCGTTCTGGCAGCCCCAGAAAAAACCGTTCTTCCCTTTGATCCGGTGCATCTCTCCACCGCAGTTGAAGCATTCGTGTGAAGGAGGCTTCGCGCCCTCGAAGGCTTTAGCCATCGCGCCACCTTCTTTGGTCAGAACCGGTGCGGCCACTTTGAGCTGCTCAACCATTTGGCAGATCCAGGTGGAAATCTGCTTCATGAAGACAGACATGTTCCCGGAGCCGGAGGCAACTTTCTCAAGCTCCTGCTCCCAAGCCGCAGTCATGCCGGGTGATTTGATGGCTGGTGGAAGCACTGCTATAAGCGCATGAGCCTTATCAGTTGCAAGCAGTACCTTTTTCTGACGCTTGAAGTAGCCTTTATCAACAGCGCCCTGGATGATGCTTGCGCGTGTTGCTGGAGTGCCTAAACCGGCTGTGTCTTTGAGGATTTGTTTGAACTTCTCCTCAGTCACGAACCGGGCAATGTTCTCCATCGCGGCAAGCAATGTGGCTTCGGTGAAGTGCGGTGCTGGCCGCGTCATTTTGTTTGCCAGCTCGGCCCCATTCAGCAAGGCAGGTTCGCCCTGGCTAACCCTGGGGAGCTTCTCTTGTTCAACCGGCGCGTCGGTGTCTTCCCCCTCGTCCTTGGGACTGCTTTCACTATCAGAAGCAAACAAAACCTTCCAGCCTTGTTTGGTAGGTGTCTTACCAGCGGACGCAAAGAGGTGACGCCCACACTGCACCTCGATGGAGGTTTTGGTGAACTCGAACTCGCTGTAGAACTGCGCGATGTAGAAACGACGGATGGCGTCGTAAAGATTGAACTCGATCTCAGACATGGCACTGATGTCTGTTCTGGCCGGTGTTGGAATGATCGCGTGGTGCGCGGTCACTTTGGCGTCATTGAATACCCTGGCCTTGCGATGAGGATCTGCGCCAGCCACCAGCCCAGAGACGTTCTGATCGGACAAAATGAGCGCCTGGAGAATGTCCGGAATGTCTTCCTTTTGGCTCTCGGGTAGATAACGACTGTCAGTACGAGGGTAGGTGGTCGCTTTGTGCGTCTCGTACAGAGCTTGAGCTGCATCCAGTACCTGCTGAGCTGTGTATCCCCATCGTTTGCTCGCGTATTGTTGCAGCGACGTTAGATCGAAGGGGAGGGGGGCTGACTCTTTACCTGGTTTGGTTTCTGCTTTGCTGATAACAGCATTGGCACCATTGACCTGGGAGGCTACCTGCTCGGCATAGGCCTTATTGACGCACCGGCCTTGCTCGTCACTGCACTCTTCTGGTGGTATCCATTGGGCGGCAAACTGTCCATTCTGTACGGACACGTTCACACCCAGAGTCCAGTATGGTGAGGGGGTGAAACCGGCGATCTCTCGGTCCCGTTGACAAACAAGAGCGACGGTTGGGGTGATAACCCTGCCAACGTGAAGAGTGTGGTTGAAGCCGACATCTCGGGCCAGCACTGTGTAGAGGCGGCTCACGTTCATGCCTACCAACCAGTCAGCGCGTTGCCGTGCCAATGCGGCGTAGTAGAGTGAGACCGTATCCTTGCCATCCTTTACGTTGTTCAGCGCTTTCTTGATGCTTGACTCATCGAGAGCCGTCAAACAAACTCGGCGAATAGGGCCAGAGTAGCGGAATCGATCCAGAAGCGAACGGGCGATAGCCTCACCTTCTCGGTCGTAGTCCGTTGAGATGTAGATGGTGCTCGCCTTTTTGACCAGTCCCTCAACAATTTTGTACTGTTTGAACGCACTCTTGCGAACGTTGTACCGCCATGACTCTGGTGCAATAGGGAGGGTCTCCAGTGACCATGACTTGTAGCGTTCGTCATAATCGTCTGGCATATACAATTCCAGCAGGTGGCCGAACGCCCACGTAATAACGCGGTTTCCTCCATCATGGAGAAATCCATCACCTCGTTGGGAGGCCTTCATTACGCCAGCCAAATCTTTTGCCTGAGAAGGCTTCTCGCAGATATAAAGGTCCATTAAGCAGCTCCTCTCATCTTTGATTCCAGATTCGCCAGCTCAGTCCAGCTTTGAGCCAGACCTTTGACTTCGGGGTAGTCTCTGGAGAGGTTTTCGAGGACTCCAGAAATGACATAGGCCGCTTCGCTGGAATTACCCCTCGAACCGGCCTCCTGGAGCATGATTAATAAAGCGTCGAAGAGCTCAGCCTTACGGCCTAGCTCTGTCTGGTTTCTTATTTCAGAGCTTTGCATGGGTTCACCACTGAATAGGGACGCACGGACTCGCGCACAATGCGGCGATCTGCGTCAGTTACAGCCTGACTGGTGCAAAAGTGCGTCCAGGCATTCAGATAATCTTTATAGGTGTGGGTAGGTGGTATGCAGCCGGTTACAACGTCCTTGGGGATGTTTGTGGTTCCCTCGGCTTCCACAAAGCGCCAATCGTGCTCGTCCATACCTTTGCCACCATCGCAATAGCGTTCCCAGCGTGACAACTCGTACAGCGAGTAGCCTTTGCCTTTATTCATGGACTTGAAGGTATTGATGGCTTCGTTGACATCCCCGTGCTGTTTGATCCCTGCTGGAGTTTTATCTGAACCAGCGGAGTCATCTTTGACCTTGTTCATCGTTGCGCTGACATTACCGTCGCCCAGCACATGGATATAACCAGGTTGACGTAATGCAGCACCACCGCGCCCCATGTTGTCCCATGCCATCGACAGTTCCCGGCTAACTCGGGCAGGTTTGTCATTTTCGGCAGGGGCAGTCTGGGGCTGAGGCTTTTGCTCGGGGGCGTTAGAGGCACACCCGGCCAGAATTGCCACTCCCAGAATTGCTATCAGTTGTCTCATCGTGTCGTTCCTCATAAAAAATTGTCGATGAGCCCATTCTAAAAGGGGGGGGATGGAAAGCTGGTTTCTCAAACTGCCCAAATTGGACAGATAGGCGTGTGTGCGATCTAAAGGTGTTTTGAGAGCATGTAGCGACGAGAAATACGATAGGAATATGGTCAACCTACATGCTGAAAGCCCTTAACAAGTTATTTGGTGGGCGAAGTGGAGTGATCGAGACCGCGCCGAGCGTCAGAGTGTTGCCGCTTAAAGACGTGGAAGATGAAGAAATCCCTCGATACCCACCTTTTGCCAAGGGCCTGCCAGTGGCCCCACTAGACAAGATACTGGCAACCCAAGCTGAACTGATTGAGAAAGTGCGGAACTCTCTCGGTTTCACTGTGGACGACTTCAACCGGCTTGTTTTGCCGGTGATCCAGCGGTATGCCGCGTTTGTTCACCTGTTGCCAGCTTCCGAATCACACCACCACCGTGGCGCTGGTGGTCTGTTCCGACATGGGCTTGAAGTGGCCTTCTGGGCAGCTCAGGCATCTGAGTCAGTTATCTTTTCCATCGAGGGGACGCCTCGTGAACGCCGTGACAATGAGCCGCGTTGGAGACTGGCGAGCTGTTTCTCCGGGCTGCTGCATGATGTGGGTAAACCGCTCTCGGATGTGTCCATTACGGACAAAGACGGGTCAATCACATGGAACCCGTATTCGGAGTCACTTCATGACTGGGCACACCGTCACGAAATCGACCGTTACTTTATCCGGTGGCGCGACAAGCGACACAAAAGACATGAGCAATTCTCGCTGCTGGCGGTGGATCGAATTATTCCGGCTGAGACTCGGGAGTTTCTGTCCAAGTCTGGCCCGTCCATCATGGAAGCGATGCTGGAAGCTATCTCAGGAACCAGCGTCAATCAGCCTGTGACCAAGCTGATGCTTCGCGCTGACCAAGAGAGCGTCTCACGGGACCTTCGCCAGAGTCGTCTCGATGTGGACGAGTTCTCCTATGGTGTGCCTGTCGAGCGGTACGTGTTCGATGCCATCCGCCGCCTGGTTAAAACCGGAAAATGGAAGGTCAATGAGCCAGGCGCGAAAGTCTGGCACCTCAACCAAGGTGTATTCATTGCCTGGAAACAGCTTGGGGACCTTTATGACTTGATCAGCCACGACAAGATCCCCGGTATTCCACGAGACCCTGACACACTGGCCGACATTCTCATCGAACGTGGTTTTGCTGTACCAAACACGGTGCAGGAGAAGGGTGAACGTGCGTACTACCGCTACTGGGAAGTTTTGCCTGAGATGCTCCAGGAGGCGGCGGGATCGGTGAAGATCTTGATGCTCCGACTCGAATCAAACGACCTGGTGTTTACGACTGAGCCTCCTGCGGCTGTTGCTGCGGAAGTTGTTGGTGATGTTGAGGACGCTGAGATTGAGTTCGTTGATCCTGAGGAAGTCGATGACGACCAAGAGGAAGATGTGTCAGCTCTGAACGATGACATGTTGGCCGCAGAGCAGGAAGCAGAGAAAGCTCTAGCTGGTCTTGGCTTTGGTGATGCGATGGAGATGCTGAAAAGCACCTCAGATGCTGTCGAGGAGAAACCAGAGCAAAAAGATGCTGGATCAACGGAATCATCTAAGCCTGACGCTGGCAAGAAGGGTAAGCCGCAGAGCAAACCGGGCAAAGCAAAACCGAAGAGTGATACAGAGAAACAACCCCACAAACCAGAGGCAAAAGAGGATTTGTCCCCTCAGGACATTGCCAAAAACGCACCACCTTTGGCAAACGACAATCCGTTACAAGCACTCAAGGATGTTGGGGGTGGACTGGGGGACATCGACTTTCCGTTTGACGCATTCAGCGCATCGGCAGAGACAGCCAGCACTGACGCAACAAACTCAGAAATCCCAGATGTGGCAATGCCCGGAAAGCAAGAGAAGCAGCCAAAACAGGACTTCGTTCCACAAGAACAAAACTCCCTGCAGGGCGATGACTTTCCAATGTTCGGTAGTTCTGATGAACCGCCATCATGGGCGATTGAGCCGCTCCCTATGCTGACTGACGCACCAGAACAAACAACACCAGCGCCAGCAATGCCACCTACGGACAAACCTAATCTGCATGAGAAAGACGCAAAGACCTTACTCGTTGAGATGTTAGCCGGGTACGGAGAAGCATCGGCGTTGCTTGAACAAGCGATCATGCCTGTTTTGGAAGGTAAAACGACGCTGGGCGAAGTCCTATGCCTGATGAAGGGTCAAGCCGTCATTTTGTACCCGGATGGCGCTCGGTCGCTGGGTGCGCCGTCAGAGGTTCTCTCGAAGCTGTCCCACGCCAACGCGATTGTTCCAGACCCGATTATGCCAGGTCGCAAAGTTCGTGATTTCAGCGGAGTGAAGGCAATTGTACTGGCGGAGCAGCTTTCAGATGCAGTCGTAGCGGCCATTAAGGATGCCGAGGCGTCAATGGGGGGATACCAGGATGCCTTTGAGCTCGTCTCTCCCCCTGGCTTGGATGCAAGCAAGAATAAGTCTGCACCGAAACAACAAAGCCGAAAAAAGGCGCAGCAGCAGAAGCCTGAGGTTAACGCCGGTAAACCCTCGCCTGAACAAAAGGCGAAAGGTAAGGACTCCCAGCCACAGCAGAAGGAGAAGAAGGTCGATGTTACTTCTCCGGTTGAAGAGCCGCAGCGCCAGCCGGTCCAAGAAAAACAGAACGTGGCTCGCCTTCCTAAGCGGGAGGTTCAACCAGTGGCTCCTGAGCCCAAAGTTGAGCGTGAGAAGGAATTGGGACACGTCGAGGTGCGAGAAAGGGAAGAGCCAGAGGTTAGGGAGTTTGAGCCGCCTAAGGCGAAAACAAACCCGAAAGACATCAACGCGGAAGATTTCTTGCCGTCTGGTGTTACGCCTCAGAAAGCACTCCAGATGCTCAAGGACATGATCCAAAAACGCTCGGGCAGATGGCTCGTGACACCTGTCCTGGAAGAGGATGGCTGCTTAGTAACCAGTGACAAAGCCTTCGACATGATTGCCGGTGAAAACATCGGCATCAGCAAACACATCCTCTGCGGGATGCTGAGCCGGGCACAGAGACGGCCTTTGCTCAAGAAACGTCAGGGAAAACTGTATTTAGAGGTAAATGAAACATGACAATGAGTTATGACCCGCTCGCCTACGAGATGCCGTGGCGGCCCAACTATGAAAAAAATGCTGTAGCAGGCTGGCTTGCCGCCTCCGGCGCGGCTTTGGCCGTAGAGCAAGTCAGCACGATGCCTCCGGAGCCCTTCTATTGGATGACGGGGATCTGTGGCGTGATGGCGATGGCTCGTTTGCCAAAGGCTATCAAACTTCACCTGCTCCAAAAGCATTTGAAGGGGCGTGATCTGGAGTTTATTTCTATTGCGGAGCTCCAAAAGTACATCAAGGACACGCCGGACGATATGTGGCTTGGTAGTGGGTTCCTGTGGGAAAACCGCCATGCCCAGCGCGTGTTTGAGATCCTGAAACGCGACTGGACTTCCATCGTAGGGAGAGAGTCCACGGTCAAAAAGGTTGTCCGGAAGATACAGGGTAAGAAAAAGGAGCTGCCAATCGGCCAGCCCTGGATTCACGGGGTAGAACCCAAAGAAGAGAAGCTGATGCAGCCACTCAAGCACACTGAGGGGCATTCGCTGATCGTTGGGACCACCGGCTCGGGCAAGACCCGTATGTTCGACATCCTGATTTCACAGGCCATTCTGCGTGGGGAAGCCGTGATCATCATAGACCCGAAAGGGGATAAGGAGATGCGGGACAATGCACGACGTGCCTGTGAAGCTATGGGGCAGCCGGAAAGATTCGTCTCATTTCATCCAGCATTCCCGGAAGAGTCGGTGCGTATCGACCCTCTGCGTAACTTCACCCGCGTGACTGAAATTGCAAGTCGTTTGGCAGCGTTGATCCCGTCCGAAGCAGGGGCCGACCCGTTCAAATCATTTGGATGGCAGGCACTGAACAACATCGCTCAGGGCTTGGTCATCACTCATGATCGTCCCAACCTGACAAAGCTCCGCCGATTCCTTGAAGGTGGCGCTGCTGGCTTGGTCATCAAGGCCGTTCAGGCTTACTCAGAGCGAGTTATGCCCGACTGGGAGGCAGAAGCAGCGGCTTATTTGGAGAAAGTCAAAAACGGTTCGCGTGAGAAGATCGCTTTCGCGTTGATGAAGTTCTACTACGACATCATCCAACCTGAGCACCCAAACTCTGATCTGGAAGGCTTGCTGTCGATGTTCCAGCACGACCAAACCCACTTCTCCAAGATGGTGGCGAACCTCCTGCCGATCATGAATATGCTGACGTCCGGGGAGCTAGGCCCTCTGCTGTCTCCAGACTCATCTGATCTGAGCGACGAACGCCAGATCACTGATTCCGCAAAAATCATCAACAACGCTCAAGTTGCTTATCTGGGGCTCGACTCCCTGACCGACAACATGGTTGGTAGTGCTATGGGGTCCATCTTCCTGTCAGACCTGACAGCGGTTGCCGGTGACAGATACAACTACGGCGTCAACAACAGACCCGTAAATATCTTTGTTGATGAGGCTGCTGAGGTGATCAACGACCCGTTCATCCAGCTCCTGAACAAAGGTCGCGGTGCGAAACTTCGTCTTTTCGTTGCAACTCAGACTTTTGCTGACTTCGCAGCTCGACTGGGTAGCAAAGACAAAGCGCTCCAAGTGTTGGGGAACATCAACAACACGTTTGCTCTGCGTATCGTCGATGGTGAAACACAGGAGTATATCGCAGATAACTTGCCGAAGACCCGGCTCAAGTACGTCATGCGGACTCAAGGCCAGAACTCGGATGGCAAGGAGCCCATTATGCACGGAGGCAACCAAGGCGAGCGTTTGATGGAGGAGGAAGCTGATCTGTTCCCAGCCCAGTTATTGGGAATGCTTCCGAACCTGGAATACATAGCCAAAATTTCAGGCGGAACAATCGTAAAAGGCCGTCTGCCCATATTGACCCAGTAAGAGCAGAGCTATGTGTGACAAGAAGTATAGAAATTACGAGGTAGCCATCATGGTCGATGTGAACCCTTTCGACAGGGTTATGAATGAATTGAAAAGTCGTGGCCGCAAGAACGCTCACATCCTGAGCATCCTCCAATTCGACTGGCCTGCATCGGAGGCCATCATCGAGAAGCTGAGCTGCTACATCACAGACGGGATTAAGGCTAATCAGGAGCCTGTGATTTACCCGATCATTGAAGAAGCTCTGCATCGCTACAGCCAGCTCGTGTTTCATGAGCAGAGAGAGAAATATGAAGACCCGGCCAGAATTGGGGCATTTCTGGAAACCCTGATCACCGAAACCTGCCGGGCGTTGGAAGTGCAAATTGTCGATAGTGGCGGTGATTCATGGTCTGTCGATTCAGGAGAGTCGTTCTCACTGTGGCTTTCTTCCCATCCAGGAGAACTATCCATTAACCCGCAGCCCCATGAGGATGAGACCTCTTTGCGTGGCTTGCTGTATGAGCTCATCACCTGTGAGAGCGTGAAAACTGTTTTAAGGAGAACCGACTATGAAGAAGCCGTGGTTGCTGGTCGCATGGCTGCTGGTTATTGAGTTGCTGGCAATATTGCTGCTGATCCCTGGCGACTGGACAGACAGAGCCATCAAAAGGGAATCCGAGCTGGTGGAACAGAGTCTTGGTGTCGAAGCAAGAGACTGGATACAGAACAAAGCATCTACCTGGTTCAGGTCGAGCGTTATTGATTCAGGATTCTATGAGGGGATGTACCAAACGCTGATCCCATCAGAAGAGGAGCGCCAGAAGTCCAAGGGGATGCAGGACATGGGCAAGGGCTGGTTTGTGTGGGTCAAAGGCCGCATGGAAGCCTTTGTCAACGTCATTTACCAGTTCTACACAAGGTTGGCACTGTTAGCCGCGTGGGCTCCCTATATGCTGATCCTGTTCGTACCTGCGGTATATGACGGGATGATGACATGGCGAATTAAGCGGACCAACTTCGATTATGCGAGTCCGGTTCTCCATCGTTACAGCGTTCGCGGAACGATGTACCTGATGGCCGGATTGTTCATCGCGTTCTTCATCCCCATAGCGCTCGATCCGGTTGTCATCCCGATGACAATGATGACGTGCTGTGTCCTGGTTGGCCTGACGTTCGGCAACCTCCAGAAACGGGTATAGGGAGGGAGGATGAGCTACTCCGTTATAAATCAAGATGGGGTGCATCTGTGCGACATCCCATTGAACGTCTACCAGGTGATACGTCGCCAATCCTTGTCTGCGTTGTGGCTTTACTGGGCGCAGAGCTTGAATTTGGTGAAGGTGCTCATTGCTTGCGTCGGAAAGATGATCTTTGTGATGCCGGTAATGTGGTTCTGGGTGCTGGTGGTGTGCCGCTTGGTTGAACCAGAACGTATCTCAGACGTGTCAGGACTTATCTCTCCGGACGTGATCGGGTGGGCCGCTGGTGCGGCCATCACCCTCATTATCTTTTCCGTATTTACACGCCCAGCGTTGTACGGATACCACAACTTTTTCAAGCAGCATATTTGCTCAAGAGTAAAGCAAGTAACGCCGGAACTCAGAACAGTCACTGGGCCACTGTTCTTTTACCGAAACGAAATTGGAACGATATAGAGAGGAACCATGAAAGTAACTAATAGACTCCAACTGCTGGCACTGGGGCTGTGTATAGCCGGTACTGCCATCGCGGCTCCTGATGTGCTCAATGACGACGCAAAGCTCAAGAACCTTGAGAAGGTGTGTCCCGACTGTCAGATGGTGGCAAAAGATGTACTCAATCTGCGGGTTGAAAACTGCCAGCTCAAAGACACTTCCAGTGCAATGATGATTGGCACCATGCAAAATGACCCTATGTTTTCGTTTATGCTGGCTGTACACACAGCGGCAGGCTCGGAGGCATACAAAACGGTAGTTGGTGCCGCTGGCAACCATGTTGACTGTGAAAACCCGTTGAACTGGATCAAGCTGACCCAGCAAGCGATTAAAGGTGGCAAAGTCTAATGCGTAAGAGAGATTTCTTTTTTGGAGAGGTGTATGAGGGGAGTGGAGGAGCCACTCTACGACTGAGTGATATGGAACCATTGGCAAGAAAAGTGTCGGCAGAGTTCTTCACTGCACAACTGAACCGTATACTGAAAGAGCATGACGGTCAGTTGACGCTCAGCGATGGAACGTCGTACCCCAGCTTTTGGAGCTTCATCGACAAGGTTGATCCAGAGCAGGTTGGTTTCGTGGAGATCTACGCTCGGCAGGATGTTAACGATAATGTTGAAGCGACACTGGCGTGTGACATCGTTTTGGTAAATGGTGTGATCACCGTTAAACCTCACTGGTGTGCTTACAAAGACATCAGGGCTGACGAAGTGATTTCCACCTTACTGGTGCCTTTGCATTTGAAGGCTCTCCAGGGTAAGGCTTACATTCGCTGGGATGATGGTGAAACCGAACCTCTGTTACAAAACGACGACTATCAGGCTGAACTTGAAAATGTGTTTAGTGTTTCCAAGTACCCATCAGCCATGAGCTGGGGCGATACAGCAGACCAGAAGGTTAAGCAGTACAAGATGGACCTTGAGTGCGCCACAGATGTTGGTCGTCGAGGTGTCTCATCAGAGCAAGCATGGGATGCTTATCGAGAACTCCGTTACAATAGAACAGTGTGAAACAAGCGGCCATCGGCCGCTTTGAACTTTCACATGTGAAAGTTTTTCGCCTCCCGCTCTTATCATCTCCTCGAATAAACCTCCATAAAGTGCCCAAAATGGGCCGTAACAGCACTGTTCCTAGATTGATCAATTAAGAGACGATTACTCCGTGATGACGACAAGTTATTTGGAGGGTCTATGTCCGCACAAGCTCACGTCAGAGAAAGCGAAAGCTCATCTGGTTCATTCATCTCCTGGCAGTTCCTTGTCTGGCAGGTGATGTTCGTTATAGGTGTTGTTGCAGGGATGAACCTGGAACACGCATTCAATTTTCTAGGTTAATGGGAGGAAGTGTGAACCTTAATAAACAATTTTTCTGGTTTTTGATGAACGCGGTGCTGATGTGCATCTTCATCGTTCCAGTGGCCGTCGCGTTTTGGCTGTCTGCTTTTGCGGCAGGTTTTGACTGGAGTCAGTGGGTTAAGTTGGCTGCTGATACGGCCAACAGAGCTGCAAGTGACCCGGCCAAGGCTCTGGGCACGGTTCAGACCTACTGGGGCATTCTCAGCTTCTTCCTGCTGGCGGCGTACAGTCTGATGTTCAAGTTTAAAGCCAATGCTAACAAGGAAGTGAAAACTCTGGAGGTGGCCCGACCAGCCAATGAAGTTAGCGTTGCGGCTTCGGAAAAACATTCGGAAGCGGTTCCTCAAAATCAATAACCGATCCAGTAAACGCAAAAAAGGCGGCTTAGGCCGCCTTTTTTTATTTGTCGCTGGAAGTGCCCGAAAAGGGCGCGAAGCCGTGGCAGAAAATCAGTGACCCTGAATGAGAATACAGGCCACTAGGAAAAGAAGAGGGTTGCTATGAAGCCTGTAAAGATACCGCGCCGGGTCGATGAGCCCCCGCATCTGCTGTTGTGGAGCGCAGATGAGTTGGCCCCGATGCTTTTGGGGCTAACGATAGGGGTCATCATCGGTAAGGCTCTGATCTGCTTTCTGGGGGGGTTACTTGTAACCAACCTTTATCGCCGATTCAGGGATAACCATCCGGATGGATACCTGCTCCACATGATCTACTGGGCCGGGTTCATCATGACCAAGGCCAAATCTCTCAAGAACCCGTTTGTCCGGAGGTATTTGCCTTGAACCTGAAAAAGTATCTCAAGACCTGGGAAGGGACCCAAACAGAAAATAAGTGGGGGCGAATCTTCCAGGGTGGTCTTATTGCTATCGTTTTCCTGCTGGTGGTCCAAGTATTCAGCAAGGAAACCATCGTCACTATCCAGCCTTTCACGCTCACGGAAGAAGCCTGGGTGACGAAAAGTAACGCCTCTCAGTCCTATAAAGAGGCTTGGGGTTTCGCTTTTGCTCAGCTCCTTGGCAATGTGACGCCAGGAACCGTTGACTTTGTGAAAGAACGGATCACCCCGCTTCTCTCCCCGAGCATCTATCAGGACGTGATTGATGCCATCGAAATTCAAGCTCAACAGATCAAGAACGACCGCGTAACCATGCGGTTTGAGCCGCGTTTTGTTGAGTACGAGCCCAAGAGCGACAAGGTGTTTGTCTACGGATATTCCTACGTCAAAGGGGCTTCTTCTAACGAAGAGCGTAGCGAACGCTCCTACGAGTTCGCCATCAAGATTTCAAACTACGCGCCCGTGCTGGACTACATCGACACCTATGTAGGAAAGCCACGCACCAAAACTGTTTTGGAGCAACTCCAGCGCAAAGAAGAAAACCGGAGAAAGCATGAAGAACAACGCTAAACTTTCGCTCCTGGCGCTGTCCTTGGCGCTTGGAACTTCAATGGCCTATGCCTCGGATGACATTCCTGTTGTCCCGGCCAGTGTTATGAAAAAGGATGTTCCTGCCCCTGTGACGTCAGGACAAAGCTCCCATGAGGTTGTGGGCAGCATGAATGAAAACCCCTTACTGACGATGAAGCCGGGGGTTAACCAGATCATCCCGATAGCCGTTGGTCATCCGAACCGAATCGTCACGCCTTTCAGCAATCCTGAGATCGTTTCAACATCTCTGACCGGGGCGACGGATAACGGCCAGTGTGGTGAGGTCTGCATCAAAGAGAATGTGGTCTATGTCGCCACGGATAAGCAGTATCCGGTGACTATGTTCATTACTGAAAAAGGCTCGGAAGCCCAAGCTCTCAGCCTGACGATGGTTCCCCGTCGTATTCCGCCCAGAGAAGTCTTTCTCAAGCTCGATGGTGGTGTAGGTATCACTGGTGCTTTTGCCAATACCAAGGCTGAGACCTGGGAACAGAGCCAGCCTTATGTCGAAACCATCCGGTCGGTATTCCGCAAGATTGCTCTTGGTGAAGTCCCTCAAGGTTACACGTTGAACCGCATCCCTGCTGGTGCTGCGGTGCCGAGCTGCGCTCATCCTGGGGTAAAGGTGGATTTCAGCAAGGGGCAATACATGATGGGCCACCACCTTAACGTGTTCATCGGTGTCGCCCTGAACGTCTCTGATCAGCCTATTGAGTTCAAAGAGGCGTTGTGTGGGAGCTGGGATGTGGCTGCGGTGACTACGTGGCCGCTTAACGTGCTTGAGCCCGGCCAGAAGACGGAGATCTATGTGGCGAAGAAGCAGAAGCGTGGTCTCGCACCAACGTCTAAGCGTCCATCGCTGCTGGGAGGTGCCCAATGATTAAGCGATTTTGGACACAGTTAGACCCCAACAAGAAGCGTTGGGTGTCTATCGCTGGCGGCGTCTTCGTTCTTTTTGCGGTCGTGACAATGTTCTCTGGTGAACCCAAGAAAGAAGAGAAGCGCGGTCGCCAAGAAACCATCAAGCACGTTCTCACAGACAAAAACACCCGTGAGATCGGGATAGATTCGTTGTCTGCCGATGTGAAGATGGTGTCTCGTGAAAACTCCGACCTGAAAAAGGAGCTGGAACGAGTCAAGAAAGAGCTGGAGGAAACCAAAACCACTGCCGGGAAATCCAGTGATGTTGGCCGTGAGATGACCCGCCTTCGTCAAGATTTGGACCGCCTGACCCAGAAGAACATGGAATTGGCTAAGAAAGTCGAAACCGGCGCTGCTGGTGGAAAAACATCCTCTTCATCAGAGGATGCCAGAGCCGATGTTAATGGTGCATCTGGTGGTGATGGTCAGTTCATGGAGAAAAAGCTCGACTACAAAGATCCTGCATCCTTTTTTCGGGACGCACCGCTTCCTGACTCGAAGGGTGGGGCTCCTGCAACTGGCAAGGGAGACGGTCGTGATGCAACTAAACCAGGCATCCAAATAGTGAGCTACTCGCAGAAAGCGCCAGAAGTTGAAGAGAAGGACAACAAGGATGATGAGTCTATCTACCTACCTTCTGGCTCCATCCTGACAGGGGTGCTCATCAACGGTATGGACGCACCAACATCTCAAGGTGCTCGTCGAGATCCGTTCCCTTCGACCCTCAGGATTCAGAAAGAGGCTATTTTGCCTAACCGCTTCCGTGCGGATGTTCGTGAGTGCTTCCTGATTGTTTCAGGCTATGGAGATCTCAGTTCAGAGCGAGCGTACCTGCGTGGCGAGACCTTCTCGTGCGTTCGGGATGATGGGGGTGTCATAGAAGCGAAGCTGGATTCCTATGCAGTGGGTGAAGACGGTAAGGCCGGTGTCCGTGGTCGCGTCGTATCGAAGCAGGGGCAAATCATCGCCAAGAGCTTGATGGCAGGCTTCCTTGGTGGCGTTTCCGAAGCCTTTGACGTCAATCCTGTGCCGGTCGTTAGCACTAACCCTGGCTCAAATACCCAGTACCAGTCTGTGTTCTCCGACCAGATGTTGCAGGGAGCAGCAGTGAAGGGGGCCAGTAAGGCGCTAGATCGCATCGCTCAGTTCTATATCGACATGGCCGAAGGCATCTTCCCTGTTATCGAGGTCGATGCTGGCCGTCAGGTAGACATCATCGTGACCAAAGGAACCAAGCTACAAATTCGTTCCACCGGGGGAACCAAGAAATGAAAAATTTGAACATTTTGACCAGAAAGGGCAGTTCCAGAGGCGAGGCTCAAAAGGAACAGGCAGTAAGATCCGCAAAGATGTTGGGGGTGGGTGCAGCGCTACTTATTTTGTCGGGCTGTTCGACGTTCAACATCGGCAAGGATGAGTATAGCTGTCCGGGAATGCCGAATGGTGTTCAGTGTATGTCAGCGCGAGACGTTTACGCCGCAACCAATGACGGAAATGTCCCGCGTCCAATGAAACCAGAGGAAGTCGAGGCCAAAGCGGAAGCGGATGGCGAAGGTTCCTCAAACGTTTCAGCGAACTCATCTAGCTCCGGAGACCCGGTGATTGACAACTATGTCGCACCGCGTCTTCCGGATCGCCCGATTCCAATTCGTACACCAGCACAGGTTATGCGGATTTGGGTAGCTCCCTGGGAGGACACCAATGGTGATCTCATCGTGACAGGGTATGTCTATACCGAAATCGAACCGCGCAGGTGGGTGATTGGGGATGGCACACCGCAAAGTGAGCCAGTTTTGAGACCGCTGCAAACGGTACAACACGAACCGAAGTCTGAAACAACCAAATAGGAGATGTTCTTGATGAACGCAAATCAGTTGGCGAATGCCTCAAGTAAAAACAACGCACTCTTCCTCTTCCTGGGGTTGATGGTGGTAGCCTTCCTGCTCGTGCCGGATCAGGCCCACGCTGGTACTGGTGGTACAGCGTTTGACGACGTATGGGTAACTCTCAAGGATTGGACCCAAGGTACTTTGGGTCGAATCGTTGCGGGTGCGATGATCCTGGTCGGTGTTGTTGGTGGTATCGCTCGCCAGAGCCTCATGGCTTTCGCTATGGGTATCGGTGGCGGTATGGGCCTGTACAACTCCCCGACCGTAGTGGAATCCATCATGTCTGCTACTCTGGAACATGCAGAGAAGGTCATCCCGGCTGTTGTGCAACTCAGCAATGGCCTGGGGGTGTAAAAGACACCTTGCCGTTAATCAACGGGTGATAGGGGCAGCCTAAAAGCTGCCCTTATTTTTTGGCAAAAAGTCCAGTCATAACAAATTCCAACTATTTCCCTAGATTCTACGTCAGTACTTCAAAAAGCATAATCAAAGCCTTGATAAATATGCATTCCTTCGAAATTCAGCTTTCACCCATTGGGTGAAAGAAAAGTGCTCAAAAATATGTTAAATTATCAGCTTTTATGACTCGATATATGGTAAAATAATAGTAAGAAAAGTAGTAAAAAGGGGTTCTAATTATGATTAATAAAATTGATTTCAAAGCTAAGAATCTAACATCAAATGCAGGTCTTTTTCTGCTCCTTGAGAATGCAAAAAGCAATGGGATTTTTGATTTTATTGAAAATGACCTCGTATTTGATAATGACTCAACAAATAAAATCAAGATGAATCATATAAAGACCATGCTCTGCGGTCACTTCATTGGCATTGATAAGTTAGAACGTCTAAAGCTACTTCAAAATGATCCCCTCGTCAACGAGTTTGATATTTCCGTAAAAGAACCTGAAACAGTGTCACGGTTTCTAGGAAACTTCAACTTCAAGACAACCCAAATGTTTAGAGACATTAATTTTAAAGTCTTTAAAAAACTGCTCACTAAAAGTAAATTGACATCCATTACGATTGATATTGATAGTAGTGTAATTAACGTAGAAGGTCATCAAGAAGGTGCGTCAAAAGGATATAATCCTAAGAAACTGGGAAACCGATGCTACAATATCCAATTTGCATTTTGCGACGAATTAAAAGCATATGTTACCGGATTTGTAAGAAGTGGCAATACTTACACTGCAAACGGTGCTGCGGAAATGATCAAAGAAATTGTTGCTAACATCAAATCAGACGATTTAGAAATTTTATTTCGAATGGATAGTGGCTACTTTGATGAAAAAATTATCGAAACGATAGAATCTCTTGGATGCAAATATTTAATTAAAGCCAAAAGTTATTCTACACTCACCTCACAAGCAACGAATTCATCAATTGTATTCGTTAAAGGAGAAGAAGGTAGAGAAACTACAGAACTGTATACAAAATTAGTTAAATGGGAAAAAGACAGAAGATTTGTCGTATCTCGCGTACTGAAACCAGAAAAAGAAAGAGCACAATTATCACTTTTAGAAGGTTCCGAATACGACTACTTTTTCTTTGTAACAAATACTACCTTGCTTTCTGAAAAAGTAGTTATATACTATGAAAAGCGTGGTAATGCTGAAAACTATATCAAAGAAGCCAAATACGACATGGCGGTGGGTCATCTCTTGCTAAAGTCATTTTGGGCGAATGAAGCCGTGTTTCAAATGATGATGCTTTCATATAACCTATTTTTGTTGTTCAAGTTTGATTCCTTGGACTCTTCAGAATACAGACAGCAAATAAAGACCTTTCGTTTGAAGTATGTATTTCTTGCAGCAAAAATAATCAAAACCGCAAGATATGTAATCATGAAGTTGTCGGAAAACTATCCGTACAAGGGAGTGTATGAAAAATGTCTGGTATAATAAGAATATCATCAATAAAATTGAGTGTTGCTCTGTGGATAACTTGCAGAGTTTATTAAGTATCATTGCAGCAAAGATGAAATCAATGATTTATCAAAAATGATTGAAAGGTGGTTGTAAATAATGTTACAATGTGTGAGAAGCAGTCTAAATTCTTCGTGAAATAGTGATTTTTGAAGCTAATAAAAAACACACGTGGAATTTAGGAAAAACTTATATCTGCTGCTAAATTTAACCGTTTGTCAACACGGTGCAAATCAAACACACTGATTGCGTCTGACGGGCCCGGACACCTTTTTGCTTTTAATTACGGAACTGATTTCATGATGAAAAAATCGTTATGCTGCGCTCTGCTGCTGACAGCCTCTTTCTCCACATTTGCTGCCGCAAAAACAGAACAACAGATTGCCGATATCGTTAATCGCACCATCACCCCGTTGATGCAGGAGCAGGCTATTCCGGGTATGGCCGTTGCCGTTATCTACCAGGGAAAACCCTATTATTTCACCTGGGGTAAAGCCGATATCGCCAATAACCACCCAGTCACGCAGCAAACGCTGTTTGAGCTAGGATCGGTTAGTAAGACGTTTAACGGCGTGTTGGGCGGCGATGCTATCGCCCGCGGCGAAATTAAGCTCAGCGATCCGGTCACGAAATACTGGCCAGAACTGACAGGCAAACAGTGGCAGGGTATCCGCCTGCTGCACTTAGCCACCTATACGGCAGGCGGCCTACCGCTGCAGATCCCCGATGACGTTAGGGATAAAGCCGCATTACTGCATTTTTATCAAAACTGGCAGCCGCAATGGACTCCGGGCGCTAAGCGACTTTACGCTAACTCCAGCATTGGTCTGTTTGGCGCGCTGGCGGTGAAACCCTCAGGAATGAGTTACGAAGAGGCAATGACCAGACGCGTCCTGCAACCATTAAAACTGGCGCATACCTGGATTACGGTTCCGCAGAACGAACAAAAAGATTATGCCAGGGGCTATCGCGAAGGGAAGCCCGTACACGTTTCTCCGGGACAACTTGACGCCGAAGCCTATGGCGTGAAATCCAGCGTTATTGATATGGCCCGCTGGGTTCAGGCCAACATGGATGCCAGCCACGTTCAGGAGAAAACGCTCCAGCAGGGCATTGCGCTTGCGCAGTCTCGCTACTGGCGTATTGGCGATATGTACCAGGGATTAGGCTGGGAGATGCTGAACTGGCCGCTGAAAGCTGATTCGATCATCAACGGCAGCGACAGCAAAGTGGCATTGGCAGCGCTTCCCGCCGTTGAGGTAAACCCGCCCGCCCCCGCAGTGAAAGCCTCATGGGTGCATAAAACGGGCTCCACTGGTGGATTTGGCAGCTACGTAGCCTTCGTTCCAGAAAAAAACCTTGGCATCGTGATGCTGGCAAACAAAAGCTATCCTAACCCTGTCCGTGTCGAGGCGGCCTGGCGCATTCTTGAAAAGCTGCAATAACTGACGATGAGGCCCAGGATATTGGGCCTCCTTTCTTTCTCTTTTTTTCCTGTTGTCATCTACACTTAACAAAAATACAGCAAGGAAAATCCCATGCGCATTTTGCCCGTCGTTGCTGCAGTTACGGCTGCATTCCTGGTTGTCGCGTGTAGCTCCCCGACACCGCCGAAAGGCGTTACCGTGGTAAATAACTTTGATGCCAAACGCTATCTGGGAACCTGGTATGAAATTGCGCGCTTCGACCATCGTTTCGAGCGCGGATTGGATAAAGTGACCGCAACATACAGCTTGCGCGACGACGGCGGCATCAACGTTATTAACAAGGGCTATAACCCTGACAGGGAGATGTGGCAGAAAACGGAAGGGAAAGCCTATTTCACCGGCGACCCAAGCAGAGCCGCGCTTAAGGTTTCTTTTTTCGGCCCCTTCTATGGCGGGTATAACGTAATTGCACTCGACCGGGAATATCGTCACGCGCTGGTTTGTGGTCCGGATCGCGACTACCTGTGGATCCTTTCACGGACCCCTACTATTTCAGATGAAATGAAACAGCAAATGTTAGCCATCGCGACCCGGGAAGGGTTTGAAGTGAATAAACTGATTTGGGTGAAACAGCCTGGCGCTTAGTGAGTGCTCAGCTTCAGACCAATAATGCCAGCAACGATCAGCCCAAGGCTCAGCAAACGTGCCGGGCTGGCAGACTCACCCAGCAGCAAAATCCCTGTAATGGCCGCCCCAACAGCGCCAATACCGGTCCAGACCGCATAAGCGGTTCCTACAGGCAACGTGCGCATTGCCCAAGAGAGCATGGCGATACTGACGATCATCGCCGCAATAGTGATAATGCTTGGCGTAAGACGCGTAAAACCGTGGGTGTATTTCAGGCCAATCGCCCAGACAACTTCGAGCAAACCTGCAATTAATAAAACGATCCAGGACATATCAGGCTCCAGAACAATGGGGCCGTCCCCGGTGAAAGAAGCGTTTGCAGGTCGTCCTGCAAAGCTAATGTGTGAAATGGCATTTTTGCCCGGAAGAAAATGAATTTCAACCTTTTTATTCACCGCCTGCTAAAAGCAAGAATTAAGCATAATTAGCGGCGTAGTTCCCGCATTTGGCACTCATCGGAGTTCTCTATGATGAAGGGCTTTCTGAAACCAGAAAGTCGATTGCCCCTCTTCTGAATGCGAAACGTTTATGCTTAAAATTTTAGTGATTGACCGGTGCCACTTTACCCGCACAGGGATAGAGGCCTTGCTTAATCATTCTGGCAGGTTCAGCTCCTCATTTCTGGTATCAGGAATCAATAATCTCCTGTTAGCAAAAGAGCATATTTTGCAATGGAAACCGCATCTGGTGATCGCGGATTTATACAGTTTTATTAGCGAGACGCACTCCAGTCCGCCAATTAAACCTTTTTTTATGAGTTGTGGCGTCATCCCACTAATTTTACTGCAATCAGCAGACAGACAGCATGCACCCATCGTGCCCTCTCAATCCGTAGCCCATTCGGTCTTGACCAAGCACACCACGCTGAACACACTCTCCCACACAATTCAGGATTTCCTTATTTGCTCAAAAAGGGCACTTCCACAGCCCATGTTTATGCACTCCCTCCCGTAACCTCCAGCATTGGGTTCTTGTAACTCAAAACGAATGGAGAATGCGATGATCAATTTCAAGCCTAAAATTCCGGCGATGCTTGGGGCTCTGGCGGTTCTTACCGCTGGTGCTGCTCATGCAGAGCTGCTGGAATACACCTTTAAGGCTCCAGATGGTACGCAACGGTCTCTGACTCCGAATGCCAACTATGCCAACCCAACGGGCAATATCTCGTTTGCCTTGAGTGCCGGTATCGACCGAAAGGTAAAGATTTCGGTGCTTCGGTCGGATGGAACAGTGGTTTCGACAGCGACCAGCCACCTTCTTGGGGCTACTGATCGCATCACAGTGGGTGGAAAATCCTACTATGGTGCGGAACTTCAACTACCAGCTCCAGTTGGTGGGGCATACACTATCAGGGCGGAAATTCTTGCCTCTGATGGTTCTACAGTACAGACGGATGAATACCCTCTTACTGTCGATGTGACGCCGCCAACCTACTCTTCGCTTGCCCCGGTTTATAGTAACTATGGGCAGGTTACTAGCGGTGATGTTTGGAAACTGGGTCTAGGTGGCTCTGAGGATAATGCCTTTTTGCTGTCAGGAATCTCTGATGAGTCACCCATCAAAGGCGTCAAAGCAAAGCTGTATCGTCAAGACGGTTCACTCTACAAAGATGTATCCGTGAACTACGATGACGCTAACGGACAAGCTAGACAGTCTTTCCAATCTGGCTTTTTCCCAGCCTCTGACTTGGATGAAGTGTTTACACTTCAGTTTGAGATAAGCGATAGCGCTGGAAATAGCTATCTTTCACCTCGTCAAAAAGTGATGTTTGATAGCATAACCAATGCTCCGTCTGCACCTTTTGGTGTTTATGACCCTTCAAGTACAAACAACTTAGGCCCTGGATTAACCGGATTTGTTGCTTACACTGAGGGCATGACAGTTAAAACTAACCCAATCAAGTTAGCTTGGCGTGTTCCGCGTGATAACTGGCATGAGTATAGAGAAGGTGGGATAAATATGACCAATGCCTTGGGAGAGATGTCCAAGGTAGGAGAAGATGCCAGCTATGTTTATCTCGTCACAACCGCACCTTATGGCAATACCGACGGCAATTATTGGCGTTGGGTGAACTTCGGCCAGTGGGGGGGAGGCGGTATTGCTTATAACCTCACACTCTCTCCATCAGCGCCTAAAAGTCCCAGACTTTTGGGTGTGGACTACAATTACAGTGATATAGGATGGTCTAGTTTTTACCGCTACTGGGTGAACAATTCTGTTCTTCCTGTCACTGTTAGTAGTATCCGTGTCAAAGTTGAACCAAGGCCTTACGTTCAAACTGCCGTTCACAGGGGAAGCTGTGAAATTCCTGTTGGTCAAGATAGCTGCGTGATTGCAAATAGCTTCACAATGGCTAAAGGCACAACAGGGTACGTCCACGATAATGCGACAGTTTTCAATCCGGATAAATCTCTTCGCTCGAATCCTCTTTGGGCAGAGGTTAACTGGAACGATCAGCACTACCCTCAGCTAAGTCAGCAGTTCGATCAAAATAGCAAGGTATTTACCTTATTCGTTAACCAGCCAGGACGAGGCGCTTACTTTGATAGGCTGCGTCTGCGAAGTGCATGGATTGAAGATAGCAAAGGCAACAAGCTGTCTCCAACTGGTGGGTTAATAGCCAACAACTGGGAGAACTACACTTACCAGTGGGATCTTAAAACTCTCCCTGAGGGGCAATACAGTCTTGTTGCCGCAGCAGAGGAGATGCACGGGCCTTTAACGCGACAACCAATGTTCCAGATAACGTCTGATAGAACGCCACCAACCATGACACTCAGTGTGGCAGATGGAGCAGCTATCCAGACTCTAGATGATGTTGTTATTACCTTGGCTGATGCTATCGACCCTTCACCTAAATTGACCTCTATTGCCCTTGTAGGGGGGCCTGCCAATGACAAGGTGCAGTTGTCTTGGCGTGAGGAGTCGAAAGGTCGATTCCGCCTTGAGTACCCGGTAATGTTCCCTTCTTTGAAGGAAGGGGAATCTTACACGCTGACTGTTTCCGGTGAGGATGCACAAGGCAATGCGGTTCAAAAGGCTGTTGGCTTCGAGTACAAACCTCGTCAGGTAATGCTGGCGGATGGGATGGATGGCAAGGTCATGGTCCCCGCTGTCACTCATGAATTTGTTCATGCAGATGGCAAACGGATCATCGAAACCAAGCCGCTGACGCTCAGTGATGGTGCTGTCGTGACAGGTTCATACGACGTGTTTGCGACCCTACGTTCTGATGCGAAAGTACCGCTGGTGGTTAATGGGGTGCGTATCGAGCCAGGCCAGACAATGGGGATCATGAGCCAACATGATTTCGGTGCGTCAGGTGGTCGTTTGAGCATTCCGGTTAAACCTGCTGTTCCTGATGTGGTCGGCTCTTCCAGCCTTCTTGTCATGACCTCCGCGCCGAACTCACCCATCTTGGTTGTGGACATCAATACCTGGAAAGGGACGGCTAAGCTCTCTGCTGAATCATGGACAATTCGCCAGGTCATTGACCCAGTGAAAATCTATGCCCTGCCAGAGTCGGGTGTGCCTTGCCGGTTCACCACGAAAGAGGATGTGGCTATGGCCGCAGACCCAATTCGTGACCCGGTGTGTTTGCTCCAGTGGGACAGAACTCCAGATGAGGCTGAACAAACTACGCAGGACAACAACGGGATGAAAGTTGCTGGGCTGGTGGGGCAGGCTGTGAGCATTGGTGAACAACCTGTCGAATACAGCCTGTACCTGTTCAGTGGTGACGGTTCCAAGGTAAAAGTTGGGTCTGGCTCTCAGAACCTGACGGTAACTACTGCCTATGGCTCTGTTGGCTACACCCCGATTGATGACATTGCTCAGGTGAATCGCGTCATTGAAGATTTTGATGTGAACTTCAAGCAGAGCAAGGGGCCAGACTGTTCTATAACCCTCAGCGCAGACCGTGCGAAAAAAGAGGCCGCGAACAAGGCTGTTGGTAGTGCAAGCCGTGCCTGTCTGTTCGAGTGGCAGCAGATCCCCGATGGATTGGTCCAAGACCCGTTATCGGAATCACCTTCGCTCTCTGGTTCATTGGCCTCCAACGGCGTTCATCCACTGGGGTGGCGGGTAAGTATTTTCACCCGTAACGGCACTAGGGTGACGTTGAACGACGAGACTTTCAATGTCGAAGCGGTTGACCCACCAGCTCCGACCGTTGAACTAGCCTCCGACTACAACTTCAAAGACAACATCTACTTGGTGCCGATGACAGGTAACTACCTGGGTGATGCCATTATCAACTCTGAACGAGCTGATCTGGATATTGCCATATCGCGCAACTCGGATGTTCTTGAGTCTGAGACCTTCACTCCGGGATGGGGTGCCACCAATAAGGTGTATCGCCGCATCAATACCGATGAGCGAGCGTTGTGGGAGGAGACCACCTACAAGGTGAACGCGGCCTACAACAAGGTGCCTGATGTGAAGACTGAGGTTGTCTACCGGGCTATCTCTGCACCTTCTGACAGTATCCGTCCTATCGTTGAAGTTAAAGGTGATACCGCGATTGACACCCAGGCATTGCCGGTTAGGGTTCTCATCCGTGATCAGTACAAACCTGATGGTGACTATGACGCTAACACGATGGGGGTGTGGAAAGTACGCCTGATCCAGCAAAAGGCCTACAACGAGACGGTTGCGCTCACTGATTATGCGGAAGCATCGAACGGTGAAGCTCAGTTCTCAGTAGACCTGTCTGGTGTGGATACTTCCTCCGTCCGTATCGCTGCTGAGGCTGTTCTGGAAAGCCCTGTTGAGGGTTACAACCGCACAGAGTTGTCTATCAGACCTGCCTTCTTGACAGTGCTTCGCGGTGGTGCCATCGGTGCTGGCGTGGAGGCTCGCAAGTTGTCTGGTGAAGCTCCGTTCACTGCTGTGTTCAAGCTATCTTTGGACGACCGTCAGGATCTCCGGGCTACCGGCCAGGTTGTGTGGGAAACCAGTAAGGACGACGGTAAAACCTGGGAGCAGTTCATCCCAGAAGATCGATACAAGTATCAGCTTGTGAAGACCTTCGACAAGGGGGAGTACCAGGTTCGGGCCAAGGTGGTGAACGTCAACTCAGGTGCGGAAAAGTACACCGAAGCGGTCAGTGTTGTCGCTTACGACAAACCTGATATTGCTGTTATCGGCCCGACCACGTTGTTTGTCGGAAGTGAAGGCAAGTACACAGCGAACCTGACGTTGAACGATGAGCCAATCTCCGGTGGCAATGCCATTGTTGAGTGGTCTACTGACGGTGGCAAAACCTACGCGCAGACAGGGGATAGCATCACGCTTTCGAGCGATGAAGAAACCCGATACCGCCTGTGGGCTCGTGTGCGCTCTGCCACGGCACCGGCTGATGACGGCTATGCCTATGAAGTTGCGAAAACGGCGGTTGACTTCCGAGCAGTGAAGGCACCTCGTCCTTACGTGACAGGGCCGCGAGTTATTGAGACCGGTAAGAAGTATGTGTTCAAAGCCGAAACCAGCCTGCCTTACCGTGGGATGGACGTGAAGCTGAACGGGTTCTTCACGCTGCCTGATGGCTCGATTGTGCAGGGTGATACTGCTGAGTACGAACCCTCTGACACTGACCTCAATCAGGCTACTGTAGAAACGAAGTACACCACCTGGATCGAAGGATACCGAGATCAGGGTGCAGAGGCTTCGCATAGCCTACGCTCCCGCGTTTGGCAGTATGTATGGCCGAGCTTCGGAATGCAGGTTAGGAAGAACGCAGACGTGGCTCCTGCGACGATCACCGCGTCAGTGCGGCCAATTGCCTTCAACGGCAAGCTGGAAGAGCCGACCTACGAGTGGGAGTTGCCGGAAGGCGCTGTGATTCAGGATCAGCGGCAGGATATTGTCCGGTCCTTTGTGATCAATGAGCCGGGTGATTACAACATCAAGGTCACTGTCCGTGATGCTCGCGGCCATGAGACCGTGATCGAGCAACCGCTCAAGATCGGCCAGGCAGCGCCCTATGCCATTGACCTGCAATACTCTGGCTCGAACAAATACGAGCGTGAGCCTCTGGATGTGCTGTTGCGACCGTACATTTCTGGCGGCCACCCACGCGACCGTATTTCGACTCGTGTTTATTCGGTAGATGGTACACCGTTGGAAAGCAGTGGTTACTACGGCAGAGCAACTCTGGGCGCTGGTGAGCACAGCATCAAGCTGAAAATAACCTCAGAAATGGGGCATGAAGCTGAGGGCGAGGTGAACATCAATGTTGCAGAGAACAAGTTGCCTGCATGTAGCCTGAGCTCACGAGAGACCGTTGGGTCGTGGATCGTCTATGCGAACTGCGAAGATACCGATGGCCGCATGAAGTCCTACGAATGGACCATTGCCGGTGAGTTGCAGAGCATCAGCTCTGATCGAGTGACTATCAGCAAGGGCACCTATGAAACGATGCCGACCATCTCTCTGGTTGGGGTCGATGACTCTGGGGGCAAATCCGAAGCTGTTACCATGAACTAAGGTTCATTCCTCTCAAAGCCCGGTTCAGACCGGGCTTTTTTTTGTATCGCGCTGGAATTGTCCAAATTGGGCTATTACAGAGGCGAGTCTATTTCCATCCCCCGGATACACTGCCCAGCATCCAGTAATCCAATCTTAGGGGATAGACATGCGGACAAAATTACTTGGGGCGCTGATGGTGTTCGGGATTATTACCGGCACGGCTCATGCGTCATCGAAATTGGAAATCACCGATCCCAGAGCGGCGAAGATAGAGGACATTGTAGAGCTACCCATCAAAGGGGTTCGAGCCGTCCAAAGTGATGGGCAGATCATGTTCCTCTCTGAAAACGGACGATTTGTTATTTCAGGACAAATCTACGACCTGTGGAGCAAGAAGCCCCTCAACACGATGTCCCAAATGAGGGATGTAGCGGAGCGTATCCACTTCAAGAGCATGGGCATGGATGTGGACACGCTGAACACTGTGTCGATGGGGCGTGGTGACAAAGAGGTGGTGGTCTTTGTTGATCCTAGGTGCGCGGTTTGCCATCAGCTCATGGGTGATGCCAAATCGCTGGTGGATGATTACACCTTTAAATTTATCGTGATTCCAGCTCTGGGTGCTGAGTCCAACCGCCTGGCAAAAAACTTGTACTGCGCGAAAGACAAAACCCACGCGCTTGATGCGCTGATGAACAACACCCTGGGTTCCCTTCCTTCAAAAGAAACCTGCGACCCCGGCCAATACGACCAAACGCTGCTGACAGCTCATTTCATTGGGATTGAGGGCGTTCCGTTCGTTGTTGCTCCGGATGGTCGTGTCAGCAAAGGACGTCCGAAGAACCTGAAATCATGGTTGGAGAGTGCTGAATGATCGTAACCATCAAAAAGAAACTCGAAGAAACGTTGATCCCGGAGCACTTGCGAGCTGCCGGGATTATTCCTGTCCTGGCCTATGACGAAGACGATCATGTCTTCCTTATGGATGATCACAGTGCAGGCTTTGGTTTCATGTGTGAGCCCCTGTGTGGTGCCGATGAAAAAGTTCAGGAGCGAATGAACGGTTTCCTGAATCAGGAGTTCCCGTCGAAGACTACGCTCCAGTTTGTCCTGTTCCGCTCCCCGGACATCAATCAGGAGATGTACCGGATGATGGGTTTGCGTGATGGCTTCCGTCACGAGCTGCTGACATCTGTTATCAAGGAACGGATTAACTTCCTCCAGCACCACACGACAGATCGCATATTTGCCAAGACCAACAAAGGTATCTACGACAATGGCTTGATCCAAGACCTCAAGCTGTTCGTTACGTGCAAAGTCCCCATCAAGAACAATAACCCGACTGAAAGCGAACTCCAGCAGCTCGCACAGCTTCGCACGAAGGTCGAATCATCGCTTCAAACCGTTGGTCTGCGTCCTCGCACAATGACGGCGGTGAACTACATCCGGATCATGAGCACCATCCTGAATTGGGGGCCAGATGCTTCATGGCGACATGACTCTGTGGATTGGGAGATGGATAAGCCCATCTGCGAGCAAATCTTCGATTACGGCACCGACGTGGAAGTCAGCAAGAATGGCATCAGGCTGGGTGACTACCACGCGAAAGTCATGTCAGCGAAAAAGCTGCCTGACGTTTTCTACTTTGGTGATGCGTTGACCTATGCCGGGGATCTCAGCGGCGGCAATTCCAGCATCAAAGAAAACTACATGGTCGTGACCAATGTTTTTTTCCCTGAGGCAGAAAGCACGAAAAACACTCTGGAGCGCAAACGCCAGTTCACTGTAAACCAAGCCTACGGGCCGATGCTCAAATTCGTGCCGGTGCTGGCGGACAAGAAGGAGAGCTTCGACACTCTCTATGAGTCCATGAAAGAGGGGGCTAAGCCAGTCAAGATCACCTACTCGGTGGTTTTATTTGCTCCAACCAAAGAACGTGTTGAAGCGGCGGCGATGGCCGCACGAAACATCTGGCGTGAATCTCGGTTCGAGCTGATGGAGGACAAGTTCGTTGCTCTGCCGATGTTCCTCAACTGCCTGCCATTCTGTACCGACCGGGATGCAGTGCGAGACCTATTCCGCTACAAGACCATGACAACCGAGCAGGCTGCTGTGGTCCTGCCGGTGTTTGGGGAATGGAAGGGGACCGGGACCTATCATGCAGCGCTGATTTCCCGCAACGGCCAGCTCATGAGTCTGTCTCTTCACGACAGTAATACCAACAAGAACCTGGTGATCGCAGCCGAATCCGGCTCGGGTAAATCGTTCCTTACCAACGAACTGATTTTTTCCTACTTGTCCGAGGGGGCTCAGGTCTGGGTTATTGATGCCGGTAAGTCCTACCAGAAGTTGTCGGAAATGCTCAATGGCGACTTCGTTCACTTTGAAGAAGGAACGCACGTCTGCCTCAACCCGTTTGAGCTCATACAGAACTACGAGGACGAAGAAGACGCGATAGTCAGCCTCGTTTGTGCGATGGCTTCGGCTAAGGGCTTGCTGGATGAATGGCAAATCTCTGCGTTGAAACAGGTCCTTTCTCGCCTGTGGGAAGAGAAAGGTAAAGAGATGAAGGTTGACGACATCGCTGAGCGCTGCCTGGAAGAAGAAAATGACCAGCGCCTCAAGGATATTGGTCAGCAGCTCTACGCCTTTACGTCGCAGGGCAGCTACGGGAAATACTTCTCTCGCAAGAACAACGTCAGCTTCCAGAACCAGTTCACTGTACTGGAGCTCGATGAACTGCAAGGGCGTAAGCACTTGCGTCAGGTTGTACTACTCCAGCTTATTTACCAGATCCAGCAAGAAGTATTCCTGGGTGAACGTAACCGCAAGAAAGTCGTCATCGTGGATGAGGCCTGGGACCTGCTCAAAGAGGGCGAGGTCTCGGTCTTCATGGAACATGCCTACCGCAAATTCCGTAAGTACGGTGGCTCCGTTGTCATTGCAACGCAGTCCATCAACGACCTCTATGAGAACGCAGTGGGCCGCGCCATCGCGGAGAACTCGGCCAGCATGTACTTGCTCGGCCAAACCGAAGAAACCGTGGAATCTGTTAAACGTAGCGGTCGTCTGACCCTTTCAGAGGGCGGGTTCCACACCCTCAAAACGGTACACACCATCCAAGGCGTGTACTCAGAAATCTTTATCAAATCGAAGAGCGGTATGGGCGTCGGTCGCTTGATAGTGGGCGACTTCCAGAAGCTACTTTATTCGACCGATCCGGTGGACGTTAACGCCATCGACCAGTTTGTGAAACAAGGCATGAGCATACCTGAGGCAATCAAGGCCGTAATGCGAAGCCGTCGGCAGGCTGCATAACCAGGGAGACAGTAATGGACATTAAATCAATCGCAATCGCCGCCATTCTCGGTGCCGCTGGTGGCTTCGGCGGTAGCTACTACGTGATGAGCGAACAAACGGCAAGCATCCATCAGCGTTTGAATCAAACCCCGCCAGTGGTCGTGGTTGACTTCGCTAAAGTGGCGTCGGCGTATCCCGCTGGTGCCTCTCAGGAGGAAGTTGAAAGGCTGATGGTCAAGACCAATGACGCAATTTTGAAGTTGAAAGACGCAGGTTATTTGGTCCTTGACGCAAGTGCTGTCGTCGGGGCTCCAAGTGACGTGTACCTCCCTGATGAGGTGCTGAAATGAATTTTCCACTCAAGAAGTATTTCGTCAAAAAGGAATCCTGGAAGCGCTTCGGGGTTAAGGCAGGTGTGACACTAGTGGTTCTTTGGGCTGCTGGTGCGGCCTTTGCCAGCCGCTACCGTATTGGCATTGATCCACAACAGGAGAAGTGCCTGCCGGGTTACACCTTCTTCCTCATTGATCTGAACGACCAAACTCTGGAGAGGGGAGCGGTTTACGCCTTCCAAGCCAAGAACATGCAGCCTTTCTACAAGGACGGGACTCGCATGGTCAAAATCCTCACCGGTATGCCGGGGGATAAAGTCGAGATCAACGATAAGTGGAAGATCACCGTCAATGGTGATGTCGTCGGAGAGGGGCTCCAGCTCGCAGGGAAACTACATCTGCCAGAGAGCCACTTTTACGGCAAGACCACGCTGAAAGAGAACAACTACTGGTTTATGGGCAAAAGCCCATTCAGCTTCGACTCACGTTACTGGGGGACTGTGAAAAATGATCAGATCATTGGCCGCGCATATCCCCTGTTCTAAGAGCGTTCTGGTGGCGTTGATGTTCTCTGTGGCTGGCGGGGCATACGCTCAAGAGTCTCCGCTCACAGAGCAGGATAAGGCGCTTATTGAGCAAGGAAAGCAAATTGCCCAAAAGGCCCAGAAGATGGAAATGCCATCTCTGTTGCAAAACCAACACATGGACGAGGCTCAGGCCGAAGCCAAGGCATTTTTCAAGCAGCTCCAAACTACTAACCCAACGCTCAAGGAGATGCACCGGAAACAGGCTGAAAAGGGTATCTACTCTGACCATCGGATACTGGTTTTCGCCTCGTTGTCTCTTGGCGAACAGGGGTTAGATGACGTCCTAACGGCGGTGTCAGGCCAGCCTGATTCTGTAATTGTGTTCCGTGGCATCCCGGAAGGAATGAACTTGGGGCAGGGAGTTAAAGCTATTCAGGCGCTCGCGGCCAAAAAAGACCCAGTGCCGAACATCATCATCAACCCTACGTTGTTCAAAACGTACAACATCACAGCCGTTCCCACGATTGTGATGCTGGAGGATGAGCCGCTGCCTGGCGAACAACCAAACGTCGTCGCCCAGGTCTCCGGGTTGTCCGACCCGGTATGGTTGGCTCGGGAAGTGGATAACGGAGAAAAAGGCGATCTCGGCGTTAAGGGGCCGGTGGAGAAAATCAGTGAGCCAGACCTTATTGATGTTGCCAAGAAACGCCTTGCCAATATCGACTGGGAAGAGAAGAAGAAACAGGCTATAGAGCGCTTCTGGACCAAGCAGAATTTCAATGAGCTGCCAAGAGCGCCAAAATCTCGAACACGAGAAATTGACCCTAGCGTCATGATCACCAGTGACATCAGCACTCCGGATGGCACTGTGTTCGCTCACGCGGGTGACGTGATCAACCCATTGTGCGATCCGAAGGAAGTTTGCAAGCCTGGAACGCGGCCATTTACCCAAGCGGTCGTAGTTTTCGACCCGCTGGACAAAAAGCAAATGGAACTACTCGCCAAGAAGCTGCCTGAAATCAAGCTGGAGCCTGGCGTACAACGGATCACCTATATCGCCACAGAGTTCGACAAAGACAAAGGCTGGGATTCCTACAAGAGTGTCACCGACAACTTTGACGCGCCGGTATATCTGCTGACGCCAGATCTGATTACCCGGTTCGAGCTGGAGCACACACCGAGCGTCATTACTGCCAGAGGCAAGAAGTTTGTTGTCCGCGAACTTGCTGAGGAGGGCGGTGAATGATTTTTGCCCCGGCTTTCCAACCAATTAAAGACGTCGGCACAGGTTCGTTTGTCGCTGCTGAGGTACTGGCTCGTTGGTACGACGAAGGCCGGGTTCTTACACCATCCTCTCTGTCATCTCCTCCTTATTGGGGACTGGTGGATATGGAGATGGCACGGTTCATTCAGGACAACCTTCATTATTGCTTGGATCTGTACCCGGCTCTCTTTCTGAATGTCTCCGAACAAACTTTGCAATCAGACGTCATCTTCAAGGCGTGGTGTAGGGTTGTCCGCGACATTGCTAAAAATCACTCATCACGGCTTGTCATCGAGATTACAGAGGGCATTCAGGACGCCTCTCTCGCATCGAGATGGGAGGCTCTGACCGAAATAGGGGTTGAGCTGGCGCTGGATGACTATGGAGACAAAAACTCTTCTCTGGATCGCCTGAGCCGTTATGACTGGCACTATTGCAAGTTTGACGCGAGAAGACTGCGGTCGCTTGAAGACTACCCGGCCATCCTCCACTGCCGCCGAAAAGGCATACAGCTCATTGCTGAGCAGGTGGAGAGCTTCCCATTGGGGGAGAGCGCCAAATTACTTGGACTGTCATGGCAACAAGGTTTCTATCACGGGAAGCCTGCTGTCATGGAGAAAAATTTGAATTACGTAAAGGCCTTACCATGATGCAAAAAATTCTACGGATCATGGCCGTTAGCGCGGTCTTTTGGGTTGGTTCGGTATCGGCTGACCCTGGGTGCCAGAATGCGGAAGTGATCGGCGGAAAACTGATTACTGACATCTGCTGGAGCTGTATTTTCCCTATCAAAGTAGCAGGGGTTCCTATAAGTGGTGGAGGCGGATCATTCCCGAGTGAAGCCGTAAGCAACCCTCTGTGTATGTGCGAGGATAATCTAGGGGTCCCTCGGCCTGGAGTCACCACTTCTATGTGGGAGCCAGCACGGCTCGTTGAATTTCAGAGAGTGCCTGGCTGCTCATCAGTCTTGAATGGTGTCAGGTTCCCGTTTGATAGGACTAACCAAGGGCATCATGGCATGGGAGACATGGATGGTGGTGATGGTTCTTTTATGCACTATCACTACTATGCGTTTCCTCTGTTGGTGATGCTCGATTTATTTATTAAGCAGACCTGTAATGCTGATGGGTATATGGATCTCGACATCATGTACATGTCGGAGCTCGACCCGACCTGGAACAATGATGAGCTCGCTTTTTTTACCAATCCAGAGGCGGCGGCAGTAGCAAACCCAATTGCGGCGGCTGCGTGTACTGCTGATGCTGTCTCATCAACCGCTGGAAAACCTTTAAAACAGCTTTTCTGGTGTGCTGGTTCATGGGGCACCCTGTATCCATTTAGTGGCAACCAGAATGGTGGAAAAGGTGTTATCCGCGATAGCAGTCTTCTTAGCACAAGGGTTCTGGCTGCTTTGCATCGCCGGGGGTTAGCGTGGAAGACAATGGGTTCTGAGGCTATGTGTAGAGGCGTTATTAGCCCAACACTACCCAAAACGCAGTACAAATTCACGCTATTGCATCCGGTTCCAGAGACAAACTCATCTCACGTAATTGGCGAATCCACTCTTACGTGGGGTCTGGCGCGAACTATACCGGCAATTGGGCAAGACCCTATTTACACCATCTGGCGATGGAATGATTGCTGTAACAATTGAGCAGACCCTAACGAATTTGCACGGGCATTTTAGATTATGCCCCAAAAGGGCCACTACACGTACAGGTGGCCCTTGTCTTCTCAGATAGCATGGGAAGGTTGAAATGGAGAACACAATGCGAAGTCATAATTACTTTATGAAAGCTGTGGCCTCGCTGTTGACAGTAACCATGTCTGCGCTGCCGATACATTCCTACGCTAACGGTAGCCAAGACCAGGACATCACAGCGGTGGGTAAAGAGGCCCAGGCTTTCGGACAAAACCTCTCAAACTCATTCAAGTCGAGCTCGGGGACTGTGCAAGATGGCACAATCTCTATGCCGACGTTGAAAGACGGTCAATTCCAAATGAACGGGGGGAGTCAGATTAATGTCAATGATCTATTCCCCGGAACGAGCGGGACCAACAATAAACCTGATAGTTATTACTTCCCTGATGCCAATAAACCTGATGTGGGCGGTCTGCAAGGCATTTACGACTCTGGCGATGACATGGACAGCGTGGGGAATAATGCAAAAGGGTCGCTGTGGAGTGATGCCAATAGTGCTAATCCATCAATCTCTGGTGCGGCATACAAGGTTCTTCTCGATGCCTCTAATCGATCACGCCCTGATTTCAGTAATGACCCGGTACTAAATCTAAGCAAAAAGACCTATGAGGATATGGACCTCATCGCAGGTGGCTTTGGGGATTGTTCTGCCGAAACAACCATCAATCAGAATACTATCAACGCCCACATTCCAGAGTATGAACGGTGTCAGCGTGTTGTAGATCAAAGCGCGGACTGTGAGGTTGTCCATGACTACGACGCCTCTGTGGTGAAGCACTATGATGGTCCATATAACCTCAAATCTTGTGGAGAAGGCTGTACTGAGTTGTGGATTGGTCGAGTGGGGGACAACTACTGGAGTGGTAACTGCAAGATTTATGAGGAGTACACGCGGGTCCAAGTCAGCAATCCAGATGCCATAGTGTCTGCAACGCTTGAATACGCCAAGTGGGATGACTACATGCAAGTGTGGGTCGGTAAGTCCGGCCAAGAGACTAAAGTGTGGTCTGGCCCAGATGGCAACTTCCCTCCAGAAACAGCCGGTAGATGTGAGCTCTCCACGAGTTGGGAGCGAAACCCTAATGTTGATGTCACTCCCTATTTTAAGAACGTGAAAGATGGTGATGTTGTTACGTTTAAGATCCGCGTTTCAGTAAGTGGCGAAGGTGAGGGTTTTGGCCGCATAAAACTCCGCTATGACCCATCGAAAGCCATTACCAAGGATGAGTGGGCTCCACAGAGCTGCATGGATTCAGCCAAAGGGGTGGTAGATGGTTTTGCGGAAGGCGAGATCACATGTATAGATGACCCGACTGATGCTACTGGCTGCACAGTCATCAATGGGATCAAAGTTTGCGAATCTCAACTCAAGCCGTCACCTTTGCCTGGTATTCCAAAACTATGCAAAAAGGTTCGAGTTAAAGCTGACTATGACTTCTATAAGGGGCAAATGGACTGCTGGACAGACCCTCAAGGTGAAACGCACTGTCCGGTAAACACGGGCGGGAATCTCGATAGCTGTCAGAAATATGAAGAAAACCCTCAGTGCGGCTTCATCAGTTCCAAATGTGTTGATGGTGCTCAGGGAAGTTCTGGTACGTGCTACGTCCACGAGGATACTTATGACTGTGGTACAGATGTTTCTGTTCCGACCTTGGAAAAGGAAACTGAGTACCAGTGCGGTGGGCCTATACGCTGCATGGGAGATGACTGCCTTGATTTGACCAAAACACAAAGCACTGATTTTGCTCGCGCTACTGCGTTGCTCAATGCAGCCCAATTCATGACGCAGGATATGAGCTGCACAGGCCAAGATGGGGATGACAATCCTACCGGGGATGAAAACGTTATTTGCTCTGCTTTTGCAGGGGAAGCTGGCGAATGCAAGATAGCTGTTGGGGGAGTTTCTGATTGCTGTGAAAAGCCAACCAATATATCTCTTGCCGATTATCTGAACCTAATAATGGCCGTTCCAAAGCTCGATGGCGCAGTGATGGGGCTGACTGATGGTAATGCGCTTAAAGGTGCTTATCAGGTACTTAGGGAACCTGCCCTTCAAGGGTGGACAGAAGTCACAAAACCGTTCACAAGTTATATAGAGAACGTTTCAGGTGCTGTTGATTCGTTCTTCCAGCCTGTAGAGCAGTTTGTTGATCAACTCATTGACCAGCTCAAAGAGCAAGTCAAAGAAGTGATGATGGATGTCATGAAATCAGCAGGCCAAGATGCAGCAACAGAGCAGGCGGCTGCCGCAGCATCTGAACAAGCTGCCGAAGCAATGATGGAGACTGCGACAACATGGCTTAGCACTGCCATGACGATATATACCGTCTATGTCGTTGCGATGGTGATGATCCAGATGATTTATAAGTGCGAGGAAGAAGAGTTCACTATGAACGCAAAAAGAGCGCTCAAGAATTGCACCTATGTAGGCTCTTATTGTAAATCTAAGGTGTTGGGCGCTTGTATTGAAAAAAGAGAAGCGTATTGCTGCTTCAATTCTCCGCTCTCTCGTATTATACAAGAACAGGTTCGCCCTCAATTGGGGCAGAACTTTGGAGACCCCAAAAATCCTCAGTGTGAAGGGATTCCACTAGATAAAATTGCCGAAATTGATTGGAGCAAAATTAATTTGGATGAGTGGCTTGGGATATTACAGCAGAACGGTAAATTCCCTGATCCGGCCTCAATAAATCTCGACTCGCTGACTGGAGCAGGGAATGACTTCAATATTGACGGGACGCGGAAGAATGCTCAGGAAAGGGCGTTGGAGCGGTTGGAAGGGATTGATATTGACGCGAAGCGAAAAGAGGCGACAAACAGCATAGACCCTCAAACAGGCGCGCCAACTGGTGGTGGATAAAAAAAGGGGCCTTTCGGCCCCTTTCTCATGTAGATTGATTACGCTTCTGGGTAAACAAATAACTCTGCTTTTCCCTGATCAAGAAGGTAAGGGAAAGCAACTTTTTCGCCATTATCCAGCTCAACCGATTTTGGAGCAAGGTAGAGGTAGGCCCAAGCTGGTAGCTGTTTGCTAATAGCTGCGTAGATCGCTTGCTGAGGAGCATGGCTTGCTGCCCCATTACCGACATTCACAAAGTTGTATGCGGTCTCATGGCCTGATGTGAAGGCATACGCTGTACCTTGAACGCCAGAGACAAAATTAGGAGCTGACCCTAGGCGAGGCTCCACGATTTTCACCTTAACGGAACACATGTCAGCTACCTTACTTTGTCCGTTCACCCACGTCGGGCAACCCCATTCATTCTTGTAGAACTGATAGGTTAGGCGACCGTCTTTGTCATACAGAAGCGTGAAATTGGCACCCAAATCAGTCAGCGCTGACTCAATGGAAACTTTCACATGTGAAAGAAATTTGGCCTGAGCGTCTGCCGGTGAAACTGCTTCGTTAGCAGGCATCCAAGCGATCAAGCTATTGCGAGCGCCATGCTGTTTGGGGCCGATAGCCCAGTTCGCAAGGTTGACCAAGCCACCTTGCCAGTCGGTCATTCCGAGCTGAGGGGACATGTAGCCAGACAGCACGTAGGCTGCCCCAAACGTTTTGGTGTCGGTCAGACGCTCCAGCTTGTCACGCGGAACAGAAGCGTCTTGGATGCCTGTTACCAGGCCACCGGCCTCCGCGATGTTGTAAGCGCGACTGTGATTGGTTTTGTACGCTGTGGGTTCGTAACTGCTGGTGGATGCACAGCCAGATAGAGCTGCTACAGCCAGAGCCACGGTGGTGATTAAAGCCTTTTTCATGTTGTTCTCCGTTCTTACCTGAGTTGAATCTGATTTACTTCGATAATATCACAGCATCAAAAAATGCAACCATAAAAGACAAAAAAAAGCCCCTCGGGCGAGGGGCAAAGGTTTGGGCTGGGTTATGCTGCTTTTGTTTTCTCGGCTTCGTCTGCGATTTCCTTGTCGCCGGTTGCAGATTCCGGAGCGGCTTCGGCCACTTCACCTTCTTTGCCTTTGCTGTGGGCGGAAATGCGAGCCCGTTTCTCGATGCCGATGATTCGACCGGCCAGCTTGATGAGGCGTTGCTGCCATTGGTAAGTGGCGTCGGTGCGCTGCTTGCTGGTCAGTACGGTGTTCAGCCAGAGAGTGTCAACGATCCCCATCAGGGTATCCAGTTTGCGGATCAGGTGTGCAAACTGAGCAACCTGAGGAGAGTTGATCTCGATGGTGTATTCATTCGGGTTGGTGTAGCCGGGCATCATGTCGATGCCGTTGTCTTCCATCAGCTTGTTGAGCTGGGCGGTAGCTTTGTCCAGGTCTTCGGAGACCTTGGAAATGTGTTCCAGGATGACGGTTTCAACCTGGTCGATTTCGTCCTGCTCACCGATGATGCGAAGGATCACGTCGATGGAGAACAGGGAGTTGGAAACTCGCTCAAAGCTGCGTTCCATGACGCGCTGAGCTTGGAGGCTGTTTACTTTCAGAACTTGCTTGAAAACAGGGCGAGAGTAGTGGTTGCTGCGGTCGTTGTTTGTGTCCAGTGCTACTTGTGCTTCTGCCATTAGAGATACTCCTAAATTTGAGGTACAGATAAACGCACTGGAAAGGATAAATGCGGTCAATCTGTAACCTGACCTCTCGAAGTGCCCAAAATGGACAGTTACAGCGTTTTCTGTTTAGCAAAGGTGAGCTATATTTGAATCATCTTAGTCGCTCTGCGGCTATAGGTGAGATAGCTGGTCTCCGAAAACAAACAGCATCTAGTCTTATGCCGTATGGCATTACTTAACCCCAAGCCGGGGGCTTCTCCCGGTTTTCGGGTGTTGCCCCTGTTTTTTTTACATAGGAGCAACACCATGCACATCATCACTTTCATTGTAGTTCTGCTTGCATCTCTGGGCGCACTGTACGTAGGCGCGAAGGCATTTGCTTTTTCCTTCATCGTTCTCGCTAAAGTGTTCCAGCGTATCGGTTTGTTCCTTTGGAACAAATTCGCAGTTCCTGCAATGCGGTCTGTACAGGCCGTCATCAAAGAACGTGCTGCCAAGGCTGAACAAGCCAAAGCAGTCGTTGAACCTGAGGTAACTCAAGTTCAAGAAGTCGCTAAACAAGAACCTGACTGGGATTATCTCGAAATCCCGACTTACCTTCGTAAGGGCAAGGAACTTGTTTGGTAATAACTGTCGCTGAGTAATCTTCGACACTTTCAAACCCATCGGGGCAACCATACCCCGACGGGGATGTTGCCCCTTTTTGCTTAGGAGCAACATCATGGAAATCGCTATCATCGCTTTGTGTATCCCTGCTGGTTGGGCAATCTCTCGTCCTTTCGTGAGAATCGCTGAATCGTTCGGTTACTGCTGATAGTCAACGCAAAGGGAGGGGGCAACCCCTCTCTTTCTGGTCAAGCCTCTGTGGCTTGTCCTCAAAGTCTTCTGGTGTCAGTTGGCTTTGACGACAAGCTACAGGGGGAATGTCGAATGCAACAGAATCTTCATGTTTACGACGATCACGCAGGCATCATCTATCTGGCTGATGGACGCGAGGTGAAATTTGATCCGAAACTGTATTCCAGCTCCTACCAGGCGCACAGTGAAGCAGTGAAGTGGGCCAAAGAAACCGGGGTCATTGGTCAAAACGACGATGTGGTGATGTTCGTCCATTGAGGGAGTAGCCTCCAGGAGAGGCTACTCTCCTCGCTCCTTAAAAGTCTTCTTACTCATGGTGAATACCATCAGTAAGCAGATTTTGTTCTCTTCGGAGAGCGAAAAGTGCGATAGCTGGTCGCCAAAAACAAACAGCAAATTAACGTTAATTTACTAGCCCAACCGGGCGCATCCGCCCGGTTCGGGACGTGGTGCGCCTGTCACAATAGGAGCGCACCTATGTCTCAATACTCTCAATTCTCAGTAAGCAAGGTTTTCGGTATGCCCAGCATTCCGGAGAAGGTAACGGCCATCGGCTACGCTGACGGTTCAAACCCTTTCATCCCTGCCACTGATACCAACTACGTTTTCCGCAAAGAGTTTCTGCGAGAGGTCTTGGCCTATCTCAAAGAGCCTGGCGGTGACGCATTGTTCGTAACCGGCCCTACCGGGTCTGGCAAAACCTCAGGTATCACCGAGATCGCTGGTCGTCTCAACTGGCCTGTTCAGCAAATCACTGCCCACGGGCGGATGGAGCTGACAGATCTGATTGGACATCACGCTCTGGTCGCGGAAAAGCCTGGTCAACCACCTGTCATGAAGTTCATGTATGGACCTCTGGCAGTCGCTATGCGTGAAGGTCATCTGCTCCTCATCAACGAGGTGGATTTGGCCGACCCTGCCGAGCTGGCTGGTCTCAACGATGTCCTTGAAGGGCGTCCCCTTGTGATCGCTCAGAATGGCGGGGAAATCATCAAGCCGCACCCGATGTTTCGTGTGGTCGTTACTGGTAACTCTACGGGGTCCGGTGATGCTTCTGGTTTGTACCAGGGGGTGATGATGCAGAACCTCGCAGCTATGGATCGCTATCGTTTCACCAAAGTAGGGTATGCGGATGAGGAAGCTGAACTCAGCATTCTTGGCCGTGCTACTCCGAAACTTCCGGAAAATGTGCGGAAGGGAATGGTTCGGATTGCTAATCAGGTCCGCAAACTGTTTCTTGGCGAAAACGGTGAAGATGGTCAGATCAGCGTCACCATGTCCACTCGGACGTTGGTGCGTTGGGCGAAACTGTCTCTAGCGTTCCGTGGTGCCCCAAATGCTCTTGAATACGCCTTGGATCAAGCTCTGCTTATCCGTGCGGCCAAAGAGGAGCGTGAAGCCATCCTGCGTGTTGCGAAGGATGTGTTCGGGGACCAATGGCGCTAAGAGGTGACGCATGAAGAAAAATGACTGTTTGTGCCGTCGTTACACTGCTAAAGAGTGGGGCAATGACGAAACCACAATAGAAGTCTTCATTGGCTACAAGTTGCTCCGGGAGCCCAGCTCCTCGGAGCCAGGCCAATTCACGATGGTCGAGCTACGCCGAACCGTCACTGATGGGAAAGCTGAAAATTGGTCTGAGACAAAGCTCGAAGGACCTTTTGAAGCTAACGGCCCAGACACGATCCCAATGTCCTACAAGGACAAAGAAAGCCAGTATGTGTCACAGTTTCTCAGCCAGGGGTACACCTTTCTGGATGAGGTGCTGGTAAACGCAGAGACACAGACGGTGCTGGAAGGGGGGAATGTTTCAGCCGGACAAACAGCCAGCTTGGGATCTCTCAACTGGCTGTTATCTCCGCCCTCTGAGTTACCTCCAGGTGACATAAACCTCTTCAAAGGTTTTGTTGCTGGGGTTTTTGCCAAAGGAGCCGGTTTAATCGGCTTTGAGGTTGCTCGGAGCGAAGGCTCAAATGACTTGCTACCCAGTGTGCTGATGCGTACTGACAGCGGTTATGAGCTTGGGGTTAGCACTGGACTAGGCGAAAACACTATCCATCCAGCTACGCTGGAAGGCGCTGGTGAACTCCGCCCGGAACATGGTCACAAACCCCTGCTGATGTTGGTTTACCTGCAACAGCGTTTCGCGGATGACTTTTCAAACGTAGAGAAGCCGCTGGTGGCATTCTGTGATGAACAGGGTGATACCTTCGACTACGAGCGTTTTGATTCACTAAAACCCCTCATTGAACGGTTTGGTTTCAGCTACGACGAAGTAAGAGCAGATGCAGAAAGGCTTGGCCTTGTATCTGAGCTGATTCGCCTGGCAGAGATCGACGCCGAACAAGAGGATCACTTTTTTTAACCCTTACGGGGGCTTGCTCCCCGAAAGGGGCGTTGGCCCTCTCCAAATAACTTGGAGGTCATGATGTCTAAAGGCGTCAACAAAGTAATTCTGGTCGGTAATCTCGGTTCTGACCCGGAAATTCGCTACATGCCAAGCGGCACTGCCGTTGCCAACTTCAACGTTGCAACAACGGATACGTGGCGCGATAAGCAGTCTGGCGAGCAAAGAGAGCATACTGAGTGGCACCGTATTGTGCTTAAAGGTCGTTTGGCGGAAGTCGCTGGTGAGTACCTGAAAAAGGGCTCCCAAGTCTATCTCGAAGGGAGCAACCGCACCCGGAAGTGGACTGACAGCCAACAAATCGAGCGCTACACCACCGAAGTACACTGCGTTGAAATGCAGATGCTTGGTGGTCGTGGAAATGCACCTCAGGACAACTCTCAACGTGCAGCGCCCCAAAAAGGGCAACGTACAGGAGCCGGTACGCAATCTGCTCCTGTGCAGCAATCAGCACCGCAAGGTGGTATGGGCGGAGGCTATGGTCCCGCTCCTGATGGCTGGGATGATGACATCCCGTTCATGCGGCTGCACCACTTGGCTGGCGGGTAACACCGCCAACTCTTACTAAACCCCACGGGGGCACTCATGCCCCGAGGGGGTCATGGTGTCCTCAAACCGTTCATTCGTGAATTGGAGAAACACCATGTCTGATAACAAATCTCTTGTAACCCGTATCGCAAGCCGGTTTGGCGTGGACACCCGAAAGTTCTATGAAACTTTGAAGGCGACCGCATTCAAGCAGCGAGATGGAAGTGCCCCGACCGATGAGCAGATGATGACGCTCCTGATCGTGGCTGAACAGTACGGTTTGAACCCTTTCACTCGGGAAATCTATGCGTTTCCTGACAAGCAAAATGGGATCATTCCGGTAGTAGGTGTTGATGGTTGGAGCCGCATCATCAACGAGCATCCCCAGTATGATGGCGTCGAGTTCGTGTATTCGGACAAGATGGTCAGAATGCAGGGGGCGAAAGTTGACTGCCCTGAGTGGATTGAATGCGTGATTTACCGTAAGGACAGATCTCGCCCTATCCGCATCAAGGAGTTCATTGATGAGGTGTACCGTGAACCGTTTCAGGGTCAAGGTCGCAATGGTGCTTACACTGTTGATGGCCCCTGGCAAACGCACACCAAGCGTCAACTCCGGCACAAGTCGCTGATCCAGTGTTCTCGTGTCGCATTTGGTTTCTCTGGTATTTATGACCAGGATGAAGCTGAACGCATCCGTGAAATGGAGCAGGCATCGGCCATTAACCCGGCTATTGCCAATCTCCCTTCACCATCTCAAGTTCAAAGCCAAGAGCCTTTGGCTATTGAGCACAAAGAGCTTGACCCGATCCTAACCAAACTCGCAAATCGCGCCATTGCTGAAAACGCATGGTCTGCGGCGCATGAGTATGTGAAGGGACGGTATGAAGGTTCGGAACTGCAATATGCGACTCAATTCCTTCGTGACAAGGAGATGGATCAAATGGAGCCTCCGAAACCTGACTACCAGGAAGCGCACGAGCAAGAGTCCGCCGCTGGTGGTTCTGCAAATGCTGAACCTGGTGCCGAAGAAATGCCGCCTTTGAGTGACGAGGACATGATCCCTGTTACAGAAGAGGAGGGCGCGGAAGGCAGTTACTACTAACCCCAACGGGGGGGACTCCCCCGCTGGGGGAGATCTCCCTCCTAACCATTGGAGAGAGGTCCATGAAAATAGTCAACCTATCGCAACGCGAGGAAGATTGGCTTGATTGGCGGCGTCAAGGTGTAACAGCCACTGACGCCGCTATCCTGCTCAATCGGTCTCCGTACAAAACACGATGGAGACTGTGGGCCGAGAAGACTGGGTATGCGCGTGAAGTCGATCTGAGTCTTAATCCGCTGGTTCGCCGGGGGATAGAAAACGAAGATGCTGCAAGACGCGCTTTCGAGGAGAAGTATGATGACATGCTGCTCCCCGCCTGTGTCGAATCGGTTCAATACCCGCTCATGAGGGCCTCCCTGGATGGCCTGAGAGATAACGGGGAGCCCGTCGAGCTGAAAAGCCCGAGTGCGACTGTCTGGGAAGATGTTTGTGCTGAGAAAGCAAACAGCAAGGCATACCAGCTTTATTACCCGCAGGTGCAACACCAGCTCCTGGTAACGGGGGCCAAGCAAGGCTGGTTAGTCTTCTACTTTGAAGGTCAGATTCAGGAGTTTCCAATACTCCGAGACGAAGCCATGATTCAAGAAATCTTGGCCGAGGCTAAAAAGTTCTGGCAACAGGTAGTAGACAAGAAGGAGCCCGACAAAGATCCAGAGAGAGACCTGTACATACCGCAAGGTGAAGAGGTCAACCGTTGGATTGCTGCTGCTGAGGAATACCGCCTCTATGATGCAGAGATTCAGGAGCTGAAACAGCGACTGTCTGAGCTTCAAGAAAGGCAAAAGCCTCATCTCGACACCATGAAGTCCCTCATGGGGGAATACTTCCATGCCGACTACTGCGGTGTGATGGTAACGAGATACAAAGCGGCTGGCCGGGTAGACTACAAAAAGCTGTTGGCTGATAAGGCGTCAGGCGTGAAGCCTGAGGATGTTGACCAGTACAGAGAGAAGTCATCAGAGCGGTGCCGTGTAACGGTTACTGGCTCTGTGAAGCCACGGTACATTGTTGATGAGGACGTGCTTGCTCCTCTTGATGATTTGCCGGAAGAAGTAGAGACGTTCTACTGGTGAGTGGGGGATTTTCCCCCGCTTTCCCTTGGGGATTCTGGGAGTCTCCAACGGAAAGCAAGATTTTGTTCTCTTCGGAGAGCGAAAAGTGCGATAGCTGGTCGCCAAAAACAAACAGCAAATTAACGTTAATTTACTAGCCCAACCGGGCGCATCCGCCCGGTTCGGGACGTGGTGCGCCCCCAACTTTTTGGAGTGCATCATGACTAAAGTGAACCATCTACAAAGCCTCTGTGTTATCCACGTAGACTTTGACATCTGGAGTGGACAAACCCGTTTGTCTGCATCTGATCTCAAGCTGGGCGAGGGTGGTGAAATTCCACCTGAGAAAGTAGCTCAACTGGGAAGTAAGAAGATCTGTGATCCGGCTAAGCTGAAAGGCTTTCATCGCCTGAAAACAGAAACTCGTCGCCTCCTGCTGAAATTCGGTATGCCGTTCATGAACGGATTTGCCGTACCCGTCAGCAAGACCGATGAAATCTGTAACAAGCTGAATGACATCAACTTTCAGTTTAACCAACTGAAACAGGATTTCATCAAAGGTTACAACAAAGCCGTGGATGAATGGTGTCAGGAGAACCCTGAGTATGAACGAGCTATCCGTGCCGGAGCCCTTCCAAAGGAAACGGTCGAGGAGCGGATTGGCTTTGAGTACCAGGTGTTCATGATCCAGCCTGTGAACGAAGATGAGGCCAACGCCAAACGCCTTAACCGCAAGGTTGAGCGCCTGGGTGACGATCTCATCTCCGAAGTGGTTCAGGAAGCGAATAAGTTCTATATGGAACGTTTGGCCGGTCGAGACCAATGTGCGGTCACTACTCGGCAGACACTCCGTAACATCCGCGACAAGGTGGATGGGCTTAGCTTCCTGAACAGCGCTTTTAACCCTCTGGTCAAGCTGCTCGACCAAACCCTCCGGGGATACGAGCAACATGCCGATGGCCGAAACATCGTTGCGCCTTTCTTTTATCAGGTCGTGGCCGCAGTGCTGATCATGAGCGAGAGGGACCGCATCGAGCAGTATGCCAATGGCTCGATTACTGTAGAGGGCATGGCTAATGACATTGGCGGTTCGGGAGCCCAGATGGGGGACCGTTCTAAAGATGAAAAGGCCGAACAGAAAAGCGATAAAGCCGGTGAGCTTATCCCTGCAACAGAGGGTGGCGAAACCAAGCAGCAACAGGTAGGTGGTACTGAATCTGTTCAATCAGAACAGACTAACAGCGGTGGTAACTCTGTTGACCTGGATGAAGACATCGACAACTTCTTCAAGAGTTTTGCAGAACGAGGCGAGGGTGAATCGGAAGATGAATCCAATGCCGGTGATGTGGTTCGAGAAGAGCGTGTTGATGTTGAGGATGAGCTGGTTTTGCCTGAGGAAACTCCGGTAGAGCAAGAGCCTGTCCAAGAGGAGACGACAGAGGAGCCTCTCAACCAGGAGCTGCCTAAAACTGACGACGATGGCGACTATTTCTTCTAATAGTCACTTCAACTAAACCGACCCGGAGGGGATAGCCATTCCCTCCAGGGGTGGACTATCTCCTTCCCTACCAGGAGAAAAGATATGTCCAAAAAACGCACCATTTACAGCGCTCTACCAATCGTGGCCGCAGCCTATGGTGAAAAACTCGGTGTCAAAGTCGCCATCGGTAACGATGACGCATACACCGATGGTAAGACCATCGTGGTTCCGAATATCCCCGACGACTATCCTCACATGGATGCTGTCTGGGGGTATTTGGCCCATGAAGCAGCCCATGTCCGGTTTACGGACTTTGGTGTTGAGCGCCGCAGAGGTCTTCATGCTGAGTTGTCCAACGTTTTGGAGGACTGCCGCATAGAACGGGCCATGATGGAACTCTTCCCCGGTACGTCGCAGACCCTGAATGAGGTTGCTCGCTATATGGCTCAAGCTGGTCATTACGAGCACGTCACAGACAAAGAGGCCCCTGCCTCCATTCTGACAGGGTTTTGTTTGTACTGGTTGCAAACCAAGGCTGTAGGGCAATCCGTCCTTCAACCCTATCTCGATTCGGCTACCCCCGTATTCGAGCGCGTGTTCCCTCAGGGTGTTGTTGTTCGGCTGAACGCTTTACTGCGTAAGGCTGTGAACACTAAGTCAACCGCAGAGGTGACATCCTTGGCCGACCAAATCATCAAGATGATCGAGGAGGAAAAGGAGAAAGAAGAGCAAAAGCCCCAGAATGGTCAGGATGGTAACAACCAGCAGAATGCTGGTGGCAACCAACCTCAGAACAGTCAGGGCGGAAGTGGTAACGATCAAAACCAAGGGCCTGATGCCAATGGTGGTGATCAGCAAGGTAAAGACCAGAAGCAAGACGATGCTAACGGGAAATCTGATCCGAAAGGACAGGGCGACCAAGGCAAGTCGGATACTGATGGTGGCAGCAAGGCAGGACAAAGCCAGGCTGGTGGCAATTCTGACGCGGCGAAACAAGACGCGGCCAAAATGCTCCAGCAGGTTCTGAATGCCGGTGCCGGTGATTTGCGTGGTGACGCGCATGATGCACTTAAAGCCGAGCTCAACCGGGTGGCTCAAGATAAGGGGGACAGTAGCTATATGACTGTTCGCTCTGCTGTGAACACCCAGGACAACCCTGCTGTTGGCAAAAGCCTGGTAGGGGATGTGAAGAGCACCACTTCAAAGATAAGAACGCAGCTCTACGGATTGGTCCAGGCCAGCCAGCGAGTTGCTCACCGTAACCAACGATCAGGGAAGCGTGTGGATGCTCGGAAACTACATCGTGTAGTGACGGGTGATACCCGCGTATTCCTCAAGCCAGAAGCCAAGAAACGCCCTAATACGGCGGTTCACATCCTGGTTGATATGAGCTCCTCGATGGCCTACAAGGCCGCCAATGGAAAGGAGCGTCAAGACATTGCGCGGGAAGCGTCCTTGGCTATTTCGATGGCTCTGGAAGCAATACCCGGCGTAAACCCGGCAGTCACCTTTTTTGGTGGCAACCGGAACCAGCCAGTGTTCAGTGTCGTGAAGCATGGAGATACGGTTCAGAATCGGGCCGGTCGGTTTGGGTTCAAAGCAACTGGCGGTACGCCTATGGCGGAAGCTATGTGGTATGCAGCTTTTGAACTCACCAAGACCCGTGAAGAGCGAAAAATGTTGATCGTAGTGACTGACGGGCAGCCTCAAAGCGCCCCGGCATGTCGCTCAGTGATTGACCTCTGTGAACGAAGCGATGTTGAGGTGATCGGCATAGGGGTAGAGACTACCGCAGTGTCAGGACTGTTCCAAAAGAACATTGTCATTGATGATGCGGCAGCTCTGCAACGCACACTGTTTAAGTTGATGGAGCGGTCATTGACTGCTTTTGCAGCTTAACAGGAAGTGAAACGACAAACGGCTATCCCTTCGGGGGTGGCCGTTTTTATTTGGAGAGTCTATGAACCAATTCCATTCATCTTTGGATTTGTATCATCGGAACAAAGGTAGAAGGGCTACAGTGCCGGAGACGCCTTTTTTACTGCTTGCTAAGCGCATTCCTCCGATGTACTGGAGACTGTTCCAGGGTGTTACTTTGGATAGTCGTATGGGATACACAGGCAGGCGGCAGTTCCACCGTCTTGGGCAAGCAATCGACTGGGCAAAGTCATCAGTTGGCGATTCCTGGTCAAATAAGCGCTTTCACAAGCCGGTAGGCCTCGATGTATTGCTGGCCTGTACTGCGAGTAAGGTGCCTGAACATCTGGTCGAAGAACTGAAAAGACGGGGCAGTTGATGCGTCTTTGAGCTTTGCACCCGAAAAGGGCAGTTTGAGCGTTCCTGTTCACACAGCTCTCGTGGAACAATCAAAGTGAGGAGGGAATACCCTCCCACTTTCTCAGAGGCCTTCATTGAGGGTTGCTGAGAAAGTGAATTTTGTCCTCTCTGAGGGCGAAACGTGCGATAGCTGGTCGCCAAAAACAAACAGCATTCAACCTCAGCCTAAGGGCGCACTGCGCCTGACAGGCTCTGTGTGCCCAAGTTACTTTAAGGAGCACACATGTCTCATCTGAACAATCTCAAATCCGTAATGATCTCTCTCGCCGCCGAACATAAGCTGCCTGAAATCTACCAGGATGACATCACTACCGATGTGGAGTCTCTGGAACGATTCGATGGTTTACGTCTGGTCTGGCTGTTGCGGTCTTGCGGCAGCGTATTGGTGCCAGCGGAAGTTGGCGTTAATCCGATCTATATCACCCATTGGTTGTGGTCTAACCACGGTCAACAGGTGGTTCCATTCTCTGTGGATACCCGCACGGGGTTGATTGAAAAAATCGACTTCGAGCAAGCTGAAAAGCTGATCATGCAGATGCCTTGCAACCTCTCTTCATTGCAGAACAAGGAATACTTGGTTGACCAGGTAAACCGAGTATTGCAACGAGGTTGTGAAATGCGTATCTGGGGTATCTTCGAGTCTCCAAGCTCGGTGGAATCCGTTGGTGGTTGGAAAGAGTGGCAGAGCTATTTCAGCTCTACTGGGAATCGACTGATGGCCGATTTCGTTGGTAAAGCCATTCGATTCACCAACCCTCGATAAATCGCCGTTCAACCATTAACCCTAATTAACCCTATGGGGCTCCGATAGCCCTGAGGGGACGGGGCTCCGCAATCGCAATAAGGAGTCCCTATGAAAAACCTATCAGCTTTGGAAGCAGTTCTTGACTACGACAAACCTTCTCGACGTTTTCTTGATGAGCTCAACGAAAACCAGATGAAGGATTTGTCCGGGGAAATCTTCGCCAAGCTCTACTGGAGCAAGCGTAATCCCCAGTGGTACGAGAAAGACACCAATCGGCTGTTTGCACGACTTCGTTGGGTTCAGCGCATCATCAAGAAGCGCTTGAAAACCGGCAAGGTTAAACCTGAACTGACAGAAAATGGTTCAGTGATGGAGCGCTTCAACTTCCCTTATGGTGACACTCTCGATTTCTTCCATCGGTACTTGCGACATCCCAAATGGGAGGTTGTGTATCAAGAATCGGGGTGCAGTGCCTTTTGGAAAAATGAAGCAACGCTTGAGCTATGCACCTACTGCGAAGGTGATGTGGTCATGATGAAGGCTCCTGATGAAGCAACCTTCTTTCGTGATTGCAATCGCCTTAGCTGGTGGTATGCAGATAACGCTTGATCTTAATCCCTAACCAGGGGCGAACCGGCCCCTGATGGGAGCATGGTGCGCCCCATCTATGATGGAGGACGCCATGTTCAAATCATCAGTATGCTCCTACGAAAACAGGGGGCCTTACGGAAACAACAAGTACCGAGGCAACTGCTCGGGCTTTATCGTTAAAGACTTCATTGAGTCTTACATGAGAAAGCCGAACGGGCTGGTGGCAGACCCAAGTGTTGGGGGTGGCTCTAGCATCGACGTTGCCAATGAACTTGGTGTCCGTTTCAAAGGGACAGACTTGCATCAGGGGTTCAACCTGTTGCGGGATGACTTCCTTTCGTTCCTCGGAGAGCCTGCACACCTGATCTGGTGGCACCCTCCTTACTGGGACATGATCCAGTATTCAGGTAAGCAGTGGGGCGAGCCCAACAAATGGGATATGAGCCGCATGAATTTGCCTGAGTTCGTTGAAGCCCTTGAGCTGGCCGTTATGAATATTCATGACGCCTGTGAGCGAGGAGGGCATTACGGAATCCTCATGGGAAACCTGAGGCGCGATGGGGATTATTTCAACCTGTCCAGCCTTGTGGAACGTATCGCACCTGGGAAGCTGGTGGATGAGATCATCAAAACACAGCACAACTGTGTGAGTGACCGAACTCAGTATTCCGGGAAGCTGGTGCGTATCGCCCATGAAAAGCTGTTGGTGTTTCGTCGTAACGACGTTGCCTCATCGCTCTGTCTTCTTGCTGCCGTACACCGTCGAGCAACCAATATGGTTTCGACTACGTGGAAAGCTGCAATACGCCGAACCCTACAGGGGAAAACGTTGAAGCTGGAGCAGATTTACAAAGAGATTGAACCCTACGCAAAGCATCGAGAGAACAACCACTGGCAAGCAAAGGTCAGGCAAGTTCTTCAAGATGCCAGGTTCTTTATTCGCATCGAGGTAGGTGTCTATGCACTTGCTGAGTAGCCCAACCGGGGCGTGACATCCCGGAGGGGATTGGTCGCGCTCATCAACAACAAAGGAGCGTGACCATGAACGTACAACTTCAAGCCAGCAACAATGTGCTGTTGGCGCAAATCGAAAGCAAAGGCCTCACTGTTGAAACGCATTGTCGCAGTGGCTTTTGTGGCATGTGCCGGGTTCGTCTACTCGAAGGTCAAGTGGCTTATGACGAGACGCCCATCGCATTTGTCAAAGAAGGGGAAGTGTTGGTTTGCTGCGCTAAAGCAAAAACCGATGTGACCTTGGAAATTTAACCCATCCGGAGGAGCCTTTCCTGCGGGTGGGGCTCCTCTATCCATTACGAGGAGAAACACTATGTCTATCAATACCAAAGTTGAACAAATCGCATACGGTCATGCTACCGCTCTAGTGCTCAGTGAACTGGGCCAACAAGAGAATTGGTGCAAGGCTTATGAGTATTTGTCTGAGTGTGTAGAACGGGGAGACGAACCTGAGGATCTGGTCGTTTGGCAACCGTTTGAGCACTGGGAATGGAAAGACATTCTGGAGCAGATCGAGAGCGAAGCCGAGTCTCTGCTTTCGACTATTAAGTCGGTTTTAGGCTTGGCCCACAAAGGCATCATTCAGTCAGCAATTGACTGCTCTCTGGATTCGGACATGACCCAGCTTGACCTGATTGGAATGGTCGAGCTCGGAAGTGAAATCGAAGATGGGGAGTGTGCTGGAGGTGGCTATGCAGCTTAACCGATACACGGCCAGGGAGTCTGACAAAAGTCGGATACTTCGGACCATAGGCTGGTGCAAGCGCAACCACCTTACACTTGCCGGTCTTCCATACGAGGACAATCTTGCAGGAAGTGATGGGATCAGCATAGAGATCATCACTCCTCCTGGTATGTCGCGGGAAATGTTGGAGCAAGCCGTCAGAGAGGGGTATTCAGAGCGAGATGTCGTAAGGCATCGCATTCTGGAGTGCCCTGTCGGTTGGTTCATGGAAGCTGATGGCAAGGCATTTGATCATGAAGTGTTCCACGATTACGTGGTGGCTCATGGTTATGGCGAACCTTCCAGCGAAGCCTATGAGCTGGCGGAGCGGTGGTTCTGGCAGGGCAACGATTATGCGTTGATAGCTGCGGAAATAGTTGCTCGTGATCTTTGTGTTCGTGATGACGAAGATGAGGACTGATCCTATGGATGCTGTAGCGCATATAGCAGCAGATAACCTTGTACCGGCATGTGGAGGTGCAGAGAAGCCGTTTACCGTTAGTGGTAGACAGTGGCTTTACTGCTATCACCCAGCCAGTGGGAGGCACTGCTACTTAGACCTCGATAATGACCGTCCAGTCTGGCATCGAGGATTTCATCCTGCTTTTCATCCTGAGCTTGAGTTCGCTGATGAAGCTGAGTTGCTTCGACCAGTTGAGCGAAAGCCTGACCATGAAGAGCTGGAGGATTTTTACTTTTAACCCACGGGGCCGCTCTTCCTGATGGGAGACGGTCCTCCATTCTCAAAGGAGAAGACCATGAAAGATCACAGTCAAACGATTGTGTTCCCTGGGAACAATGTTGAATCACTTGCTGAGGCTAACGCCATGTTGAGCGCTGTGTCGGAAGATGCACGTAAAGCCAGCAATACGGAAGACAAACGTGACCTTGAATCGCTTCAAGGCTGGCTGGAAGAGAACATCAATTCTCAACTGGCAGGCGTGAAGTAACTATGACTGTAACCCCACTGGGGGCTTCATGCCCCTGTGGGGGCATGGTGCCCGTAAAAGGAGTCACCATGAATGCAGTGAAGATGATCCAGAAGGAAAACCAGCTTGAGCTGCCGCTTTTCTTCCTGGATGAAGAGCCGAAGACCGCAGAAGTCATTCCATTTGAGCCAAAGCCTGAATGGACTGATGATGAGGTAAGGCAGTTACGTGATGGGCTTTTATGGCATAGCCTTAGAGTCCTTGCTGATGGTCGAGCTGGAAGTGAAATCAAGCAGGAAACGATGGCTTGGGTGATGTCCGATGAGGTACATCCATTCTCATTTGTGGTCTGCTGCGATGAAGCAGGTTACGATCCATCTGGAGTAAGGGAAGGCGTGAAGTCTATCCTAAACCGCTTAGCGCGGGTTAAAGCGGGGGGTTAACCCCCTGCTTTCCCAGTGGCATCGACTTTCACATGTGAAAGTTTGTGCCCCTCGGAAAGCAAGATTTTGCTCTCTGTCGAGAGTGAATAGTGAGGTAGCTGGCCTCCCCAAACAAACAGCATTCTACATAACCCTTGGGGGATCACTGCCCCTCGGGCTGGTGGTTCCCTGACAAACATGGAGCCACAACTATGACTACTCTTGCCAGCTTTGCGAATCCGATTTCTGTTATTCAACGCTCACCAACCAGTGGGGTGTTTGGCACAAATCAGTTCGTAGGAGACAAAGAGGGATTTGTACAAAAGGTGCTCGGAAAGTGGTACTGCAATCCAGGGAATACCATTCCCGTTGAGAGCATGTCCCACCTTGAGCAGGCGGAGAAACTGTATGACTTCTATGTCAAGTATCTCCAAGTGAAAGAAAAGATCTCTGTGAACCTTGGCCGGGTGCTGCATAAGCTGTACAGCACTGGTTCTATCAAGGAAGCAGAGATCGTGCTTGAAGCAATAAAGGCTCAGGCTGGCGTAACAGCTTGAGCAATCTACTAACCCTAAACCGGGTGCATCCGCCCGGTTCGGGACGTGGTGCGCCCCCAAACTATTTGGAGTGCATCATGGAAAAACATAACCTCAAATCCGGATTCAGCATCTATTTCGCTGACGTCCATTTCGAGAAACAAGTCTACGCATTCGGCTCAGGACTTGGCTTCACCTCTGTGATTTACGCCTACTCGCTGGGCCGAGATCCGGAAGAAGCTGAGAAGCTGGCGCTTGAAAAGTACGACTCTGACGAAACGAAGGTGAAGAAGGTGCATGTCAATCTGGCTCGCAGCCAGGACATCAACCGCTACACCTTCCCTGAACAAATGGCTGGCTTTGCTAATGCCATTCAGTCTCACGGCATCGCTGTGAACTGAGAACCACTTTAAACCCATCGGGGCCATTACTTCCCGATTGGGACGGTAGTGGCCTCTCAACCGAAAGGAGAGAGCTCATGGCTACTATCGTAAACACCAAGTTAGGAGAACATCGAGGCAAGAAGCGCGTCTGGCTGGAAGGCCAAAAGCTACTGCGTGAAGGTTACTATCCTGGCATGAAGTATGATCTGGAGCTGAAAGATTCCCAGGTTGTGCTTCGCGTCAAAGAGGAGGGTAAGTTCACCATCAGTAAGCGTGAGCGCAATGGCCGGGTGTCTCCAATCATCGATCTGACCGTGCAGGAGCTTGCTACCGTTTTTGACGGTGTAGAGATGCTCCGCGTGTTCATCCGTAACGGCGCAATTGTGATCTCTGCTCACCATCAACAAGAGCGAGTGATCGAGCGCGTCAACCGGCTTATCAGTAAGCTGGAGAATGGAGAATCGCTTTCGGTATGCAGCCTCTTTCATGGGGGTGGTGTGCTTGATAAAGCGATTCACGCCGGTTTTCACAAGGCGGGAATTGCCAGTGCCATATCTGTGGCCGTGGAGATGGAAGGGAAATATCTCGATTCGTCTTTGGCAAATAACCCGGAGCTTTGGAACGAAGATTCTATTGTTATCGAATCGCCAATCCAGGCTGTGAATCTCAGCAAACGCCCACCACAGGTGGATGTTTTGATGGGGGGCATACCGTGTACCGGCGCGTCAAAGTCAGGTCGCAGTAAGAACAAGTTGGAGTTTGCCGAATCGCATGAGGCGGCAGGTGCCATGTTCTTCAACTTCCTGCAATTCGTAGAAGCGCTAAACCCAGCCGTTGTGCTGATTGAGAACGTGCCTGAGTACCAGAACACCGCTTCGATGGAAGTGATTCGTTCGGTGCTCTCTTCGTTGGGTTACTCCCTACAAGAGCGCATTCTCGACGGCAATGAGTTTGGGGTTATTGAGCGCCGCAAGCGTCTTTGTGTTGTTGCGCTTTCCCACGGGATCGACGGGTTTGAACTTGAGAAGGTTCAGCCTGTTCGCACCAAGGAAAGTCGCATACAGGACATCCTGGAGCCAGTTCCGCTCGATTCTGAACGTTGGAAGTCATTTGACTATCTGGCTGAGAAGGAGTTGAGAGACAAAGCTGCTGGCAAGGGGTTCTCTCGCCAGCTTCTGACTGGCGACGATGAGTTTTGCGGCACCATAGGTAAGGACTATGCAAAATGCAGAAGTACCGAACCTTTCATTGTTCATCCAGAACAGCCGGAGTTGTCTCGCATCTTTACACCGACAGAACATTGTCGAGTGAAAGGGATACCAGAGGAACTCATCCAAGGTCTGTCGGACACTATTGCCCACCAGATTCTCGGGCAATCGGTAGTCTTTCCCGCGTTCGAGGCTTTAGCCCTCGCATTAGGGAACAGCCTGTGGAGCTGGGTTGGAATGATGCCAATCATGGTCGAAGTCGTGGATGAATCACAGCCGGTGATCGGTGGTGAAGACTTCCATTGGGCAACGGCATTGGTTGACGCAAAGGGCACTCTCAAGCTGTCACCGGCAGCGAAAAAACAGGGGATGCCCTTCAACATTATGGATGGTCAATTGGCTGTCTATTCACCTAACGGAACTAAAAAGAGCTGCGGCCATGAGCCTTGCGAATATCTCCCGGTAATGATGTCCGGAGACGCAATCATGGTCACTTCATCTTTGGTTCATTAGTAACTCACCGGGGCAATGCCGAAAGGCCTTTGCTCCGGCCTATCCGAAAGGAGAGTAATCATGAAAATCGAAACTGTTGTGCCTTTACCTCCCGAGGATTCAGGCCTTCAACACTGCATTGCCAGGTTCCATAACCGCAACATGGATTCCAAGCGAAAAGACAAGACCCGTTTTTTCAGGAGGGAGCCGGTTATGATCGTAAACCCAGAGACCAAAGCAAAGGTTCTCCGGTATGCGATGGGCAACCCTGGGAATTTATCCATCACAAAGCTGGCGGTCGCGCTGGATTACGATGCGGTAGATGCTCTGGGTGTTCGTTTTAAAGACACTGTAAATCTTGAGGTTCGCAGAGCCAGGCGCTGGGAAGTCTGGCAGTGGTTCTGGAACCATCCGGATCAAAGTGTCCAACTGTCAATCAAATTGGGCGTGGTTGGCGCTGTGTTGGGAGTCATGGGCTTCCTGACTGGCGTAGCTCCGTACCTCTTGGGATAAACCAATAAAGCCGTTAACGGGCAATGTAAGTCCGGAGACGGCTTGCATTGCTCTCTCGAAAGTGGAGAGTCAAATGAACACATTAGAACAACTTGTAAATCAGAGAGTGCTTGAGGAAGGTCTGAAAAAGGCGAAGCCATTGGCCGCGCAAATGGGGCTTGAATCTGTACCTGATGAGATGCTTGAAATGATCTGCCCAAACTTGAACTACTCTGGGCAGTTTACGCCAGCTCTGTACGCGAGATTTCAAAGCGTAAAGCGATTACTGAAAGAGTTGTCGGAACAAACCTCACCTAAGCACGGGCATATTGTGAAGTTTACCAACCAATATGGGAGCTACGATGAGTCAGCTTTGCTGTTCAAAGAAGGCGACGTCAGAAACCAGAACTTGGTTGCTTGTGTGGGCGGGAAGACGATAAATCTCGGAGAGCTAGAGCTTCGAGATTATGGGCTCAATATGCACATCGGTTGCGGTGGACCATTTGAGCCGATCTCAGAAGCGCAGATTCAGTCCTTGTCTGAGTTTGACTTCTATGAGACGACCTACAGATTCTGGGGCCAGAATCCATGTGGAAACGGGATGATAGACATCACCGTCCCTATGAAACGTTGGTTCTTGACTGTGTAGCTTCAACCTGAGTGCGCCGAGAAATCGGCGTACCGGCCCCTTAAAAAGGGTAATCAGCGCAGGGGGAAACCCCGCGCTTTCCCAAGCATCTCGGTTTCCCAGGGTGCTTCGGAAAGTGCCTTAGGCGCTCAAGTGCGGTAGCTGGCTGCCAAAAACAAACAGCAAATTATCAACCCTGACGGGAGCACCTCCTGTTAGGGGGGCTCCGTCATAAACTGAACGGAGATATAGCATGTCTAAAAACGTCAACGATGTTTTTTCAAACCGAACTTCTTTGGAATGTACTGTGAATGCAGCGCTGGATCGTCGTATCGGTCTGCGTGTCGGGTTCCCTCATTACAGAGAAGGAGCAAACGGTGTGGTTTGTGAGATCGAAGCAGAGTACCCATTGCTCAACACTCATTCGAGTGTTGCATGGCCCCTGCTCGATGAACTCAACAGTTACACCATCCAAAAAAACCAATCGCTCATTGATCACATTGATAATGCGGTCGCTGAACTGTTGAAACACAAGGCTCGTCTACAGCTTGATATTCAAAAGCTGCAAGACGGTGACATTGATCTGGTGAAACAGGCCAAGCAGCAATACGAAGACAACCAGATGTCGAGTAGCAGCTAGTTCAGGTCTGATAGCCAGGATTCAATTTTAACCCTACCGGGGTGCTTTCCCGGAAGGGATGGGCACCCTGCTAATCCAGGAGGCCCTATGCAACAAACATTAAACTTTGATCTATCAGAACAACCCATCCCAGTGCTTTTGCGTGGGGATAAGTGGGATTCTGTTTGGTCAGAACTGACTGATAACGAGGATTTGAACTTCGTTGATGCCAGTAGAGGAACCAGTCTGTCATCGTTGATCACGTCATCGGTTGAGTCCATTCACACGGCCTTAATTGATGGGTGGACCATGATGATCGGCTATTCCAGTGGTAAAGATTCTGAAACGGTCTTGCACCTGTTCCTGATGGCCCTGATCCGGGCTGTAAGGAGTGGGGCGACCATCAGCCAGCACCACTTCATCTTGCACACTGACACACTGATCGAAAGCCCAGAGGTAAGGTGGCTGGCGGATCAGAAACTGGCCGAGCTGGAGCGTTTCATTGCGAAGGAAAACCTTCCTCTGACCATCGTTCTAGCAAAGCCTGGGATCTCGCAGAGTTGGACGGGCCGAATCCTTACTGGGAGGGGGTTGCCTACGTTTTCCAACTCCACGGCCCGCCAGTGTAGCCAGGATTTAAAAATCACCTCTGCCAAAAGAGCGAAGGCAGCTTATATGCGAGAGCTTCCCAAAGAGGTTCGACAGAAAGTCTGCCTTTTGCTGGGCAGTCGTGATGCTGAAAGCACTATTCGTGCGGCCAACATTGCAAAACAGCGAGGAAGCTCAGATCGCGTCATTAAGACGAAAGATGGGGGTGAGCTGTATGTGGTGAAAAACTGGTTGGCGAGTGATGTCTGGGAGTTCTTACTATCCGCTGGCATGGGCTCAGCATATCCTCTGCCAAGTTACTTGGAGAGCAATGTCACTACGGCAGAGCTTTACAAGGCGGCAACAGGGGAGTGCGTGTGGTCGGCAACAGAGAAGAAGGCCAGTGACGCCTGTGGCGCTCGCTTCGGTTGCTGGGCTTGCCAGGCTGTTGGGTTGGATAAGTCAATGGAGACGTTGCTTGCCACGGACCCTGAAAGGCATGGCTATATGTCGGGGCTGAACCGCATCCAGCGCTACTTGGCAAAACGCCGGTACGCATGGGAAGACCGCCATCCCGTAGGTCGAACGATTTACGAGGGCGGATACATCAAAATACAGCCGGACGTTTACAGTCCTGTTTTCCTAGAACGATTGCTTCATGTCTGTTGCAGCATGGACTACATGGAGCAAAAGAGAGCTGATGAGCTGGCATACAAGCTGGCTACTGGTCAAGCAGAGGATAACGACTGGAACCGTCGAATGGCAGAGCCACAATTCCGGATCATATCGGAAGAGGCTTTAGTCCATATCGACTTCATGTGGGCCTTCCATCATTTCAATGATAAGCCTTTCCATGCCCTGGAGATTTACCACAGGGTTTGGTCGATGGGTGATCTGGACTTGCTGGAAGACGAGCCGCAGTGTGAAACCGTTCCTCAGTCACCAATTCCGAAGCCATTGTGGTTGAAGGTTGGTCGCTGGGGCGATGGTTCGCTTTCTGATGGCTTGGCCGATCCGTTAGCGGAAATGGCTTACTTTGACGGCGGGGATGACCCGTTGGCAGCGCAAGTGATCAATACCGCAGACGGAAAGAGAAGGGTGGTTTGCTTCGCAGAAGATGATGAAGTGAAAGTCGATCCCGACTCCGCTGCGTTCATCATCTGGAACGAATACCCGCGACTAAGGGAGTCTGTACTAAAGGGACATTATACGCCCGGTAGTGCAGCGCAGTTCTACCTTCGGTTCGGAGCAATCCAGCTTGCGAAAGGAAAAGGCGCTTTGTATCACCGTATGATGCAAAGAGGTCAAACCTACCACCAGATGGGCCTTACAGGGCTACAGACGATGGAAGGAATCCAACAGCGCAAGGATGTCAAAGTGCTTAGCGATGCTAAGTACAAAGATCTGGTGAAGCGAAAAATCAAGGGAAGACTGGCAACGGTACGCTGGTGGGTCAACTTGCACTTAACGTTCAAGTACCATCTGCACCACCGTACTCCGACGGGGTTGTTCATCGAGAAGCAACTTGACCAGGAAGCAATGGAAGAACAGAAACGGCATCAGGAGCGATGGTTTAACTACGTGACTGACGCGATGCTTTGTTACTCCAGCGCATTCTGTATGAGCGTCATGGAAGGGCGAGAGGGGAGCGGAAACGCCAACATTCGTCGTTACATGGCCGCGACCAGAAGGAAGGCTTATACGGCCCTCTGCGAGCTCTTGGACAATACTGACGCCCAGTGGATGAATGATGTGGTCCAGAGTGCCGTAGGGCAGTATGAGGCGATACAGGCAGCCCTAACCGAAGGTTCCGCGCTTGCTATCTATCTCGACTGGATCAACCTACTGTCAAAACGCCATCCAGCCTCTTTGGAGCGACATGTCAGAACGATGATCAAGGCGGTTCAACGCTTACATCGCCGCGACGACACAGAGTTGCAAAGAGGACAGCAAGGCTTGTCCTTGGCCGCATAAAAAGCCCTCCTTCGGGAGGGCTTTTTCTTTTGCACCCCAAAAGGGCAATTACAGCGTTTTACCCTTTTAGGTGGCTGTCATACTCTTTGTTCATTGTCAGCGCTTGCTGGCTATAACGGTAGCTGGCCCAAAACAGCAATAACCTAACCCCTCGGGAGGAAACCCCTCCTGGGTTCTCTCCCACAAACAAAGGAGAGAAGCATGAGCCTAGACAAGTTAAGTCGGCTGGTGGACCAACAACGAAAGATCCAGGATGAAATCGACAATGAAATCATTCTGGCCGTCAAAGAGGTGTTGGCTACAAACTCAGTCGGTTTAGCCCGTGAGCTTGTTGGGGGTGTCCCGCAAGATCATCCATTCCATCCGTTTTTACTCGCTATAGCTAAGCAGCTTGACCCGAGATAACTAAGTAACCCAACCGGGTACACCAAGGCCCGGTCGGCTTTGGTGTACCTCCAACCAATTTTGGAGGCACTATGTCTAATTCAAATTTCGGCTTTCTAGCTCTGGCCTTGCGCCAACGCCTGATCAAACGCTGGTCACTGATGCACTCTGTTCAACCGGAGTCTGTGTTGGAACACAGCGCTGTTGTTACCCTGCTTTCCTACCTGGCTGGCAATATTGCCATTCAGCAAGGGAAGTCGGTGGATCTGGCAGTCATGCTTGCTCATGCTTCGTTGCATGATGCAGCCGAGGTTCTCTGTTCGGATGTTGTAACACCGGTCAAGAAAGCAAACGCTGTTTTGCAGCGTGAGTTTGAACGACTGGAAAAGGCCGCAGAGGACAAACTCATCCAGACTCTTCCCGAAGAACTCCAGGATGCAGTCGCCATAGCCTTCGCTCCCGGTGGCTATGAACAATCACTGGTTAAGGCCTGTGATACCTACTCCGCTTACATCAAGTGCAAACTTGAGGTGGCCGCAGGTAATGGCCTTGAGTTCCAGGATGCTCTCAGCAAAATGGAACGTGTTGTTGCTCAGGTGAAATCGGACTTCCCGGAAATCGACGCTCTGGACAAATGGTTTGGTAACGGACTCGGCCATTCAGTAGATAAACTGCTGGCAGGGGGTAACGATGACTAATCCAATCCCTGGCGACATCAAGATTAAGGACTTTGGCCGCGACCGGAAATTCCGTTCGGTTGATGAGCTTCAAAGCACTTTGTCAGAACAGTACAAAGGTCAGCATGTCAGCATCGTTTACCCTGCAAAGCCCAGCGGTTTACTCCGCACGGTTTTTGTCAGTGTCGATGATGCTGGTGGCGTGAATCGAACCTATGGGGACCAGTCTCCTGTCGATTTTTCTGCCATCAAAGATGACCTGTATGTACCAAGTGACCTGTAGGAGAGCACTAGCTATGGTGGTGATCATCGTAAACACAGGACACTATGAGTTTATCGGCCTTGGTGAGACCCACGGACAAGCCACAGAAGGGCTTTTGAAACGCTGGGACGAACACTGCGAACGTAATCCGGATGCTGAGTCTGGTTACATGCAGGAGCTGATAGAAGAAGGAAGCGCACAAGTTGTCGAGATGGAGCCCGGCTCCGCCGTAATTTACGGACTTGACGGCTAAGCCTTCTCAACTAACCCACTCGGGCGCATCATCCCGAGAGGGTGTGGTGCGTCCTAACCAAAAGGAATGCACTATGTCTAACTTTGAACAAGCTCTGGAGCGTACTGACGGTAAAACACTGATTCTCAGCAATGGGAGTAAGTGGGCAGGCCAAGACCCGGACAGTATTCAGACTTTACTGGATGTCCTGGGTGACAACGTTCTTGACCCGATGTTTGAGCAGTATCACTGTTATCGCCCATACCCGTTTGAACCAATGGTGAGGACGGGGCGAAATGGCGAAATGTTCCAGCCTTGGCTTGGGGCAGCCTGCTTCTTTGGGAACTTCCTGACTGTCTCTCATGTTTTCAACATCATCACGAAAGATGACGGTGTTGTTGAGGCCTTAACAGAGGCGATCCGGAAGAATATGGCGACTGAACAGTACCAGCAGAATGCCTATGAGCGTTATGCCGGTTGGTTCTACGCTGAAACCAGCGAAGGGTTAAGGCTAGTCTCTCCAAGTGAGGCTGCCGACATCCGAGCTGGCGCAGTTTCAAAGCTGCGTTACCCAAGAAACTTCGAGGTTATGAAAACTGCGGTTCTCAAAGGTCCTCGATTTGATACTGAATTAAGCCGCAAGGCTTCTTAACCCAAACATTAACCCCACGGGGGACATCGGTCCCTGAGGGGATGGTGTCTCCCTCTGAAATTAAGGAGATACCAATGATTAAACAGCATTTTCAAAACGAACTGGTTAAGTGTGGATACCCGGATGATCTGACGATTGAGTACAGTCTCGGATACTGCCAGGGGGATGGCGTAGCCTTCTACGGGGATTTGAGCGTTGATGACGTCAAAGCTCTCATGAATCGCCTATTCAGCACTGAGCCCGGCCAAGTGGATGCTGTCAGCCGCGTGAAGAATGTTGTGGTCAAATTTAAATGGACACTTTGATCGGGTGTTTTCCCCCCGACAAGGAACATGAAGAGATGACCGACAAGACAACCGACACAACCAAGAATCGCCGAACCTTTGATCCAGCGTTCAAGTTACAGGTGGCGCGCATGGTGCGCGAGCAAGGCGTCAGCGTCAGCCAAGTCTGCCGCGAAATGAAGCTGACCGAAAGTGTGGTCCGACGCTGGGTACACCAACTGGATGACGAGTCAGCCGGCAGGCCGGGGATTGGTAAACCGTTAACGGCTGAGCAGCAACGTATTCGAGAACTGGAAGCCGAAGTCAGGCGACTAAAATCAGACAATGAATTATTAAAAAAAGCTTCGGCCTTCTTCGCACGGGAAATAAAGTGATCCACGATGTTGTCACTGAGTTAGCGAAGCAGGCCCCGATCAAGCAGGTCTGTCAGGCGTTGGACATCAGTCGCTCTGGTTACTACGCAGCGCGTCGCAGAGTCAATACACCCAAACCTATTTGCCAGGACAGCGTGCATGCTCAGGCGGTTTTTCTTGCCAGTGGTCGCACCTATGGCAGTCGTCGTTTGAGTGCAGCCCTGCGTGCCCAGGGCCATGATGTTGGACGTCATCGCTGTCGTACCTTGATGAAAGCCTGTGGACTCAAGGCCTGTTGGCGTCGCAAGTTCGCTCATACCACCGATAGCAAACACCATTTGCCGGTGGCAGAGAACGTGCTCAACCGTCAGTTTGAGCCTGAAGCACCCAATACGGCCTGGGTGTGCGATGTGACGTACATTCGGACCGACAGCGGTTGGCTATATCTGGCCGCTGTGCTGGATCTGTATTCACGTCGCATCGTGGGTTGGTCCATGGCACCGACCATGCCTGCACAGCTGGTGTGCGATGCGTTGAGCATGGCTATTTCGGTTCGCCAACCGGCACCGGGTTTATTGGTTCATTCGGACCGGGGCAGTCAATATGCCAGTGCTGAACACCGGCAATTACTTGAAAACCATGGTCTGGTACTCAGCATGAGCCGCAAGGGTAATTGCTGGGACAATGCCGTGATGGAGCGGTTCTTTCTGAATTTGAAAATGGAGCGTGTCTGGCAGACTCGGTATGCCAACCATACAGAAGCCAAACAAGACATCACCGACTACATCGTTAACTTTTATAACAGTACCCGATTGCATTCAAAACTTGGCTACCGATCACCCGCACAGTACGAAACGCTGGCCAGCCCTGCCGCCCAGTTGCCCGCCTGTGCATAACCCTACCATCTGATCGGCGTGTCCAAAAAAACTTGACCACAACAGAACCTGATGGCACAGAAAGACATTGAGAATATGCTTTCTGTCCTCCGCGAATATGGTTCCTGTGACCTGTCCATTACTCGGAATAGTCACGGGCATCACTACAGCCATTGGAACTGCATGAACATCGACGACAACGTGGACTTCACAGGGATCTTCCCTGATGATGATTCCATGATTGGCACCGGCATTGAAGGGATTAACCAGGATATGGTCGAGCGCTGGCAAGACCTCTGGGAACGCTTTGTGCTGGAGCTGGCGGATGATGTAAAAAGTCTTTCCAAGAAGCTCGAAGCGGACGGGTACTCGCTGATCGAGGCCTCTCCATGCGAAGATGAAGTGGTTTGGGAACGGGCCACTGAAAACTACCTGGTGCGTGTTACTGAACTCCCTGAGCGGGATTTCGATATGGGCCACTGGGATGACGAAGTAAGAGACCAAACAATTTGTTCTATCCTGGAAGGGAAAGAGCGAGTGCTTGGCCTACGTGTTGAGGTACTCTCTCGTGAAAACGAGATTGTCCTGGGTGAAGAGAGTCTGCACGGCTTGACCGTTGCCAGTGATGACAAGAGCTACGCTGGCTACAGACGAGAACTTCTCCGGGGAGCTATCCAGCAAACCAGGGACTTTTTCTCTCGCCACCTCAAAGCGGCATAACAAGGCAGGGGGAAACCCCTGCTTTACTTCCCAAGTCTTCTTACTCATGGTGAATACCATCAGTAAGCAGATTTTGTTCTCTTCGGAGAGCGAAAAGTGCGATAGCTGGTCGCCAAAAACAAACAGCAAATTAACGTTAATTTATTAATCCCTGCGGGAGTCTATCTCCTGCTGGAGATACCTCCCGTTATTTCTGGAGGTATCCATGAACAAATTCCAAGACTTTAAGTTGGTTTATCGTCAAGGTGGTCGTCGCTTAGAGCGTGTCTTTACGGACACTCTTTACGCGAATGTGAAGCGTGTCGCTGACTCGTTTCCTCCGACCGTTCTTTGGCGCATTCAGCCAGCGTAAAACTCGGAACCTTAAAGCTCGGCTTTGGCCGTGACCTTTCAATAACCCATGCGGGTACACTTCCCCGCACGGGGTAGGTGTACCCATTAACTTTGGAGTACACCTTATGAACCAAGTAGCTAAATTGGACCTCGCCCAAATCCGTCAACAAGCCATCAATGATGGTCTGCTGGTGGACCAATCTTCCATCGGTAAACAAGCTGGTTTCCTGACCAATGTGGCAGTGACCCCGGCAATTGTCGATGGAGTATTTGGTGCAGATGGTAAGCACTCGGTAGAAGACTTCCTTTTCATGTTTTTGCAGCTTTGTGTTGCTCAAACAAAGGTCGCTTTTACCGACAACAAGAATTGGGGAAAGATTCGTCTTTATTACCCCATGCCCACTGTAGATGGCTTTTTCAAACCCACTGAGGTTGTGATTAAGTCAGATCCTGTAACCGCAGATGTCACAATCATGATGGCCTCGGAAGAGGGCGCTCATTTGTGCTTGTGATATTCACAAAATTCGCCTCCGTTTCGGGGGCGACCTTTTTAAACCCCTCGCCGGGGAGAACTCCCCGGCTGGGGAGCCTCCTTGGCACATTCTCCCGGTGTCGGGGTTTCCTTAAAACCCTGGCGACGGGGGTTTAAGGAAGCCTCGATGCTGGGGTTCACGCTAAGGAGAAAACCTATGTCTTACTACAAAGCTGACACCGTTCGTGAAGCTGCAAACGGAAACTGGCTATTCATCCTGGCGGCCCTAGCGCCCCATCTTGAACCAGCTCTCCGTAAACCTGGTCGTCATGTTTCTTGTCCTATCCACGGCGGGAAAGATGGCTTCCGACTGTTCAAGGATGCCCACCTGACTGGTGGCGGCGTATGCAATACATGCGGTGCCAATCATGATGGTTTTGAGCTGCTGATGTGGCTCAATAACTGGGACTTTAAACAGTGCCTGAGCGAGGTTGGTGATTATCTGGGCGTTGAGAAAGAGCAACCCCAGTATCAACAAGCCGCTGCACCGACACGAGCTCCTGTCCAGGCCAAAGCGCCTGTTCAGCAAGAGCCTATGAAGGTGAATAACAAGGTTCTCGATTCCAAGAATCGTAAAAAATCCATTGCCGGTACTCTGATTGCCCACGGTAAAGCTCCTTATGAGCATAACGAAGACAACGAGCTCAGCTACTTTGCCTTCATCCGTGACAAGAGCGGTTTGGAACGCACCATCTGGGGCGTGGATCTTGAAAGAGCCATTGGTGAAAGTGAAGCCAAGTATGGGGATGAGATCGTCATGACAAACCTCGGGCGCGAGCCTGTAACTGTCGTCGTTGAAGTTAAGGACGAGCAGGGGAATGTTGTGAGAGAACAACCTATGCAAACGCATCGCAACACCTGGCTGGTGGAACGTCGCGGCGCTACGGTAACGCAGTTCCGCGCTCGCTCGAACGGTGGTGTTGAGCCGGTGAGTCACCATGTTGAGTCGGCCCCTGTGGTCAACCGCAAGGTAGAAACTCCGGCACCGCAAGTACAACCTGCGGCCACACAACCGGAAGAGCAAAGCAGCGAAAATAAGCCGAAAGTTGTTCCGATGTTTCGTGAACAACCTAAGCCTTGGTTGCTTGAGCTCCAAGAAGAAATGGAGAAGAGAATGGAGCGCGAACGCGCTTACAGTGCTCGTCTCCGTGAGAAAATCGAGAAGGTATGGAACGAGTGTTTGCCGTTCTCCAGTCATGTGACTGAGCCAATGCGTCTGTACTTCAAAAACCGCGAGCTGCTGTTCAAAGTTGATGAAGTAGAAAAAACAGACTGTCTGCGGTTCAATCCGGCTATGGCCTACTACGACGAAGATGGCAATGAAGTTGGGAAATTCCCGGCTATCGTCTGCGCTATCCGAGATGTGGAAGGCAACCTGGTAACGCTCCACCGCACCTATCTCACCCAAAACGGTAAAAAAGCCAAGGTCGGCAACGCCAAAAAGATGATGCCCATTCCTGACGGTTTGGATGTCAATGGCGCGGCCATCCGCCTCGGTGAACCGACTGAGGGTATCCTGGGTGTTGCAGAAGGGCTGGAAACAGCTCTGTCAGCTTATCGAGTCACTCAAATCCCGGTTTGGTCAACGGTCAATGCCACCCTAATGGAGTCCTTCGAGGTTCCAGAAGGTGTTCACACCGTACTGATCTGGGCTGACAAAGATAAGTCTGTGACTGGGGAGAAGTCAGCGAACGTGCTGAAAGCCAAGCTGGAGAAGCGCGGCATTCGTGTGTACGTCCTGCTGCCTAAGCTCCCGATCCCGCCCAGAGCGAAAGGGATTGACTGGAACGATGTCCTGATGAGTCAGGGAAGCCTCGGTTTCCCGAATGCTCGCTACCTGCGCGATTTCATTGCGAGAAGGAGAGCTGAGTATGGCCGTCATTGATGTCTCGAAGGTTGATACAACGCCTGGTAACGACGCGGTGTGCCCCTTCTCTCCCCCTGAGGGGTGGGAGGGGGACTCTGCGGCCTACGTTGAGCTTATGCGGTCTCGGTATCGTCATCTGATGCACGGCCAGAGAATGATGGTGACAGCCTCCTTCGCAAGAAGGGAGCCTATCCAAGTTACTGGCCCGTTTGCTGATGAAGCGACGAAGATCATTAACTCAATGAAGATGAACAAGGCGAAGCCAACAGCTTTGTCTGCCTAAAACTTTAACCCTGAGGGGGTGTTCATGCCCTCTCAGGCATGATTCGCCTCCTCTTCAACTATGGAGGTAATCATGAAAAAGTTTTTGCGTATTAAGACGTGGTTTGTGCGTCTTTTCTCTCCTGACAAGAAGACTCTGGGAGCTATCGGTGAAGACCTGCGTAAGGTCGCCGTAACAGCCATCGGTGTCGGTATTGTAGGGGTCGTCTCAGAAAACGGAATCTATGGTCACTCCCGTTTTTGCAAC
>NZ_LNHZ01000078.1:0-3818 GCF_001463265.1 Citrobacter sp. 50677481 | reverse complement strand
CATCAAGCTTTTGCCCATGAAGCAACCAGGCAATGGCTGTAATTATGACGACGCCGAGTCCCGACCAGACTGCATAAGCAACACCGACAGGGATGGATTTCAGAACCAGAGAAAGAAAATAAAATGCGATGCCATAACCGATTATGACAACGGCGGAAGGGGCAAGCTTAGTAAAGCCCTCGCTAGATTTTAATGCGGATGTTGCGATTACTTCGCCAACTATTGCGATAACAAGAAAAAGCCAGCCTTTCATGATATATCTCCCAATTTGTGTAGGGCTTATTATGCACGCTTAAAAATAATAAAAGCAGACTTGACCTGATAGTTTGGCTGTGAGCAATTATGTGCTTAGTGCATCTAACGCTTGAGTTAAGCCGCGCCGCGAAGCGGCGTCGGCTTGAACGAATTGTTAGACATTATTTGCCGACTACCTTGGTGATCTCGCCTTTCACGTAGTGAACAAATTCTTCCAACTGATCTGCGCGCGAGGCCAAGCGATCTTCTTCTTGTCCAAGATAAGCCTGTCTAGCTTCAAGTATGACGGGCTGATACTGGGCCGGCAGGCGCTCCATTGCCCAGTCGGCAGCGACATCCTTCGGCGCGATTTTGCCGGTTACTGCGCTGTACCAAATGCGGGACAACGTAAGCACTACATTTCGCTCATCGCCAGCCCAGTCGGGCGGCGAGTTCCATAGCGTTAAGGTTTCATTTAGCGCCTCAAATAGATCCTGTTCAGGAACCGGATCAAAGAGTTCCTCCGCCGCTGGACCTACCAAGGCAACGCTATGTTCTCTTGCTTTTGTCAGCAAGATAGCCAGATCAATGTCGATCGTGGCTGGCTCGAAGATACCTGCAAGAATGTCATTGCGCTGCCATTCTCCAAATTGCAGTTCGCGCTTAGCTGGATAACGCCACGGAATGATGTCGTCGTGCACAACAATGGTGACTTCTACAGCGCGGAGAATCTCGCTCTCTCCAGGGGAAGCCGAAGTTTCCAAAAGGTCGTTGATCAAAGCTCGCCGCGTTGTTTCATCAAGCCTTACGGTCACCGTAACCAGCAAATCAATATCACTGTGTGGCTTCAGGCCGCCATCCACTGCGGAGCCGTACAAATGTACGGCCAGCAACGTCGGTTCGAGATGGCGCTCGATGACGCCAACTACCTCTGATAGTTGAGTCGATACTTCGGCGATCACCACTTCCCTCATGATGTTTAACTTTGTTTTAGCCACCAATGATGCCCTCACTTTCCATGATTTTGGTGGGAATGGATTTTCTTAGCGGCAACTTACTTTCGTTGTCTATATCCATGTTAAAGGCGAAAAAGTAAACCTCTGTCTCCTTCTCAACCCACCCAACCCACCATGCGACACCAGGATTTGACTCAGTTCCCACACCAGAAAAACCAGTTTTTGAATGCACTAGATATTCAGGTGCCGCCTCCGTTACCAAAGCCTCTTTTACTATTAGCTGGTTTTCTTTAGATGCTGACAATTTATTTAAATATAGAGACTCTAGAAACTCCACTTGATTAACTGCGGAAATTCTAAGCTGGCCTTCCAACCAGAATTTGTCAATGCCACCACTGATATTCTGGTTGCCATAGGAAAATTTTTTAAGGTATTTCTGCATTCTTACTTCGCCAACTTCTCTGGCGATTTGTTGAAATACGGGAACAGCTGAAACTTGTATTGCCCCTCTTAAGGTCAAGTCTCTTTCCCATTGCTTCATGGCTCTTGGCTTTCCGTCCCATTTGAAAACCTGATGCTCATTCTTTATGACACCAGTTTCTAGGCCGATAATTGCGTTGGGGATCTTAAATGTTGATGCTGGAAGATATTCCTTTGATGCACGAGCTAAGTCATTGGTAGCGCAGGATTTACTGCTACTTTTACAAAGCACGAAGACACCATTGACGGCTTCGGCAGAGAACTCTTTGTTCCAAGACGTATTTTCTGTAATTGAACCAGCTAATGCCGTACTCGAAAGACACGCGATAATTACATATGCGGCAAATGTTTTCATGGCACCTTCTTGGTGGCTAACGTTAATTCGACCTCAGAGGCGTTTAAGTCAAAATACCTCTGACGTCTAACATGATTAATCAAAGTCTGATTTTTTAACAAAATCAGAAAGATAGACGCGAAACTTTAAAACAAAGGCGTCAACACTTCAAGTAGCGATCTTTCGCTTCGGCGAGGCCTAACGCCTGAGCTCAGCCGACCGAAACCGCGTAGCGGTTTTGGGTCGGCTGCAGCGATTTGTTGGGCGATAGCTTGCCACATTCTCTCAACGATTGGGATTTGATGTACTTTCCGCACTTTGTAGCGCGACCACATCATGCTCCCCCTGGCCGCGAGAGCCCTTCACTCGGGAAACACAAGACAGACCGAGCACGACTGTTGCAAGGGTCAAACAGTACACGACAACCGGCCAAGCCGTGTTGCGCGGCAACAGCGAAATGATCAACGTTCCGATGCTTCCTAGCAGTACACCGCCCAAGCAGAAGTAGACTGCCGTGACCGTTCCAGCAACATGGTCGAATCCTCGAAGAGCGCCATTGGGCGACACAGATACCGCTGTGGCGACACCAATACCCACTAGCCACATTGGAGCAATAAAGCCTAACACGGACTGCGAAGCCCATATTTCGGTGATGGCAAGCAATACTGCTCCAGCTATCAGGCATCCCATTCCCATTCGCAAGACACTTGGGCTGCCCCACTTGGGTATCACACGCCCCATAAAACGAGCCGTAAACACCATGGCAATTGCCACTGTGGCGAACAGCAGGCTGAAGCCAAGCTGAGACACACCTTGCCTGCCCATCATTAGTCCGGGCGCAATGGAGAAAAAGACGAAGAAGCTACCCATTCCAGCGGCGTAACACAACGTGTACAACCAGAAGTTCAGGCACTTAACGGGGAGTAGCAGCTGCGACCATTGCAAGCCCGCAACTCGTTGCACCCGGGTTTCAGGCCAGAATCGCCACGCTGCTGCAGATGCAGCGATCATGCCCAAACCTAGAAACGCAAAGATAGCCCGCCACCCAAGCCACATGTCGACGAGCGCTCCGAGCAATGGGCCTACCGCCGGGACCATGGCCAGCATGGATCCGAGTATGCCGTAAATGACATTACTTTCCTCGCGACCTGCGTAAATGTCACGTACTGTTGCAAATGTGGAAACAAGGCACGCCGAGGCACCACAAGCCTGAAGAATCCGAAGCCCCAGAAAGACTTCAGCCGATGACGTAAGAGCGAGGCCCATTGACGCCACAACGTAGGCGAGGCCACCTCCCAGTAGAACGGGGCGGCGCCCCAGTCGGTCCGATAGCGGTCCAAACAAGAGCTGACCGGCACCAATCATGACCAAGTACGTTGTCAGCGTAAGCTGAATTGTGCTCGCTGTCGTACCAAGCGCGTTTGGCATAAACGGCACTGCTGGCAAGTACATGTCCATGCCGAGTGATGCCAATAAATCGAACGGTGATAACAACAACACCGTGGCGGCAAGGGAGTACCGCCAACTAAAGTTTTTTGAGCGCACGAAACCATCTCCTTGAACAAAGGATTTGGCGGCGCTCCCGTAGAGCAAAAGGATTCATGAGAACGCCGCAACAACCGAAAAATGAAGGTTGCTGCGGCTTACTTGTCTGCGTTCTTGGAAGTGCTCATCTGCTGACTATCTCATGATTGAATTTGAATCGTAACAACTTTCAAGCAACTCTGCGAGGAGCCTTATTGTGCGCCCAACGCCGCCATAAACGGCGACAGGGTGGCGGGCACTGTTGCAAATAGTCGGTGGTGATAAACTTA
>NZ_LNHZ01000077.1:0-564 GCF_001463265.1 Citrobacter sp. 50677481 | reverse complement strand
AGGTTGTAGATTGCCAGGCCTTCGAACATGTCGCCGCCCGGGGAGTTAATATTGACCGTAACGTCGGCGCCATTCATCGCCCGAAGCGCACCGGCGATACGTTTGGCTGTTACGCCTTCACCCCAGTAGTCCTGCCCGATCACATCAAAAACAGAAATACTGTTATCGTCGGTGGCCGCAGCTTTGATCCCGCCATCCCAGCGATCCAGGGCGGAGGGTAAAGTTTCACAGGTGACCCGCGCGCAGGGGCGACCCGCCGGTGCTGCCGGAAGTTGTTTTTTGCTCATCAGGAAAGTTCTCCTAAGCGGCCTGTTTCAGCGGAGATTGTTCAAATGAAATGTCAGGGAATACGTGGTTATGCAGTTCTCTCAGGGCCAGAGCCTGAACAGCAGGATTGCTGCTTTCGAGATTTTTCAGTTGCGTCAGGTTGAGCTGAACAGTGTAAATGTCACCCCCTTCAATCGGTGGCATATTTTCAAGACGTCGCACATCATTACGGGACATCCACCCGTTCTGAAGCGCGCTGGTATAGTACGCGGCACGTCCGGCGCTGTCGGCGCGCAG
>NZ_LNHZ01000076.1:0-716 GCF_001463265.1 Citrobacter sp. 50677481 | reverse complement strand
TACCTTGAGAAGAAATTCATCGCAAACCGCCTGGTTTCGCTGGTGCCTTTGCTGCCGCAGAACATGGTGGTTAAACGTCTCACGACCGGGGCGCTGGAATACAAATACACTGAAAACGGTAACGAGCGCGTCATTCCCGTCAAAAACATCATGCACATTCGCGGGTTCGGTCTTGACGGCGTTTGCGGCATGATGCCGATGAAAACAGGCCGGGATGTGATCGGTTCTGCAATGGCGGTTGAGGAGTCTGCTGCGAAGATATTTGAACAGGGGCTTCAGAGTTCAGGTTTTCTCTCCGCTGACAATGCGCTGTCTGACGAACAACGTGAAAGACTTCGCAGCTACATGGCTGCATTTACGGGTTCAAAAAATGCCGGGAAAATCATGGTGCTTGAAGGCGGATTGAAGTACCAGGGCGTCACAATGAATCCCGAAGACGCCCAGATGCTGGAAAGCCGCTCTTTCAGTATTGAGGAAATCTGTCGCTGGTTTCGCGTTCCGCCTTTCATGGTCGGTCACACCACGAAGCAAAGCAGCTGGGCATCCAGTCTGGAGGGCATGAACCTCCAGTTCCTGACACATACCCTGCGACCCCTGTTGGTGAACATAGAACAGGAAATAGGACGGTGCCTGCTGGACAGCGATGATGAGGTGTTCGCAGAGTTCTCTGTAGAAGGACTGCTGCGCGCCGACAGCGCCGGACGTGCCGCGTACTA